>JAFDME010000148.1:0-8140 GCA_019306075.1 Deltaproteobacteria bacterium
GGGAACGCATACCCAGGTTCTTGGTGATGATATGGCCTGTCTGGTTGCCCCTGATGCAGAGGCTATGGCCGATGGCATTATCCGGCTGCTGCATGATCCCACACTTTGTCAGCGCCTGGGTGAGACCATGCAGCAGCCGGATAATGCCATCGGCCATAGCCTCTGCATCAGGGGCAACCAGACAGGCAATATCATCACCAAGAACCTGGGTATGCGTTCCCAGGCGGGTTGCGAGCACCGGCTTCCCCGTATCAAGATATGAGTAGATCTTCATCGGCGTATTATTGCCCTGAATTCGGGGAGATAACAGTATGTCTGCCTGGTCGAGGTAATAGCCCAGCAGGTTGATCGGCCGTGGACCACAGAGAATGGCCTTCCCCTCCAGATTCATCTCCAAAACTTGATTCCTGTAATGATCAATATCATCATCGCTACCGCCTATGAGCAGTAAATGCACATCCGCAGTGACATCCACCACTTTTACAAAACTCTCAAGCAGCAGATCGATACCCTGATATTTTTCAAGATTGCCCACATACATCAGTACCGATCCTGTAAGGTGGTACTTCAGCCGCAGGTTTTCTTCTCCCTTTTGGTCGCTGTCGAGCAGAGTCACATCTTCCAGGCGCAATATGGTGCTGTTATCCGGCGCATATCCTATGGCAATCTCCTCCAGTACCTTACAGACAGCTATCACCCCAACACTGTTTTTAACTGCTGTTTTTTCCAGTAATTCCATTGGGCCACGAAAAAAACTCAAAAGGGGAAACTTGTCCGCAACCTGCAGGGAAAGAGAAGAATCCATATCATAAATATATGGCTTGCCGGTAAAGGTCTTTATGATGCGTGCCATAAAAACAGATTCCTCAACAGCATGAATAAGATCAAACCTGATACAGCGCATCAACTGCAGACATTTGATAAAGACAAAAATATCACAAAACAGCTTTTTAAACGTCAGCCCCGGCTTAATTCCCCTGATCCAGGGTAAATTCATGGACCGGTGCATTACCACATTATCCAGATGAACGTCGCTGCCTTCATGATATACCAGCAGATGAACAGTATGCCCCATCTCACCCAGGGTCTCAGCCATCATCCTCACGGCGATGGGAGTCCCTCTGTCCTGGAAAAATGGCTGTGGCGCTATTAAGAGAATATTCAAAACTGTTTCCCGGTTACAACGTTACATCCCGCCGGCCTGGCCGGTGCGGTCACTTCGCAGCAGAATGGGCGATCCCAGAAACCTGGTCAATCCCATCATCCTGCAGAAAAACTCCATTCCACTGGAAAGAGCCGGGAGTTTAAGTTTTCTATGTATCACCATAGGCATAAAAAACTCGGGCTTAAAAACGGGCTGCATAAAAGTATTGCGGCTGAATTCCATACCAAGCTCACTCCTTGAAAACATGGAAAACGTGCGGGTATTACCTTCCATCTTCTTTTTCATATCAAAAAGAAGACTATAGAGAATATTCACACTTCTCCGGTCAGGATAATCAAGAATAACGGTTGATTCAGCAACCCGGCACATCTCGGCAATAAGAGACTGCCACTGGCCGACATGGGGCAAAAGGCGAACCGCAACCACTACATTAAACTGCTGATCAGCATATGGCAGATGCAGAGAGTCACATGTCTGATAACTGAAGCTGTCCGCCGGCAACATCCTGTCAAGACGGGACCTGCAGAGATCGTCACTGCCTGTCACAGTAACCTTAAACCCTTCTTTAACAAGAGGTACTGCAAGCTGCGCATGGCCGCCCCCCACATCCAGAACCGATGCACCTCCATGATCTTTAAGAAGAGCAAGAATAATACGGGTCTGTACATCAAGAAAATAATCTCCCACCGGACCTGAAAAGCGGGAGGCATACTCCTCCGACGCTGTCTCAATATCCGCCTGCTCCTGGTATAATTCACCGCTCATGCCTCTTCTCCGTCATAATATTCCAGCAGCGAATACCTGCTGACCAGAAGATCGATTTCGCGCTGCTTCCTCCGGGAATCCCATCCCAGTTTTTTCGCCATTAAAGAGGCGAGTTCATTCAGAACATGATCAGGCGGACACTTCTCCGTGCCCAGATCAGTACGTCGCAGGACAATATCCGCCAGAGTTAAAGCCATCTCTTCCTCCATGCAGTATTCAACTTCCGCTTTTAACAGGGGCGGATCCAAACTGATCCAGGCCTCACATCCTCCACTGTTTTGAAGATAACCGGAAACCACCGCTGCCCGTCTGCCATATTTCTCCTGCAGGTACTCCCGGCAGGACGACTCCTGCACCTCTCCTTCACCAGTCATCTTTTCCCCCGCTGCCAACACCGATCGGGGTGATATGGAGGGTGTGATTTTTTTCTCTAAACATTCAATCACTTCTCGGGCAAGGGCTGGAGCAGTTGTATATTTAACGCTGCGCACGGACAGAAGTCCCGGGAAACCATTCTGATCGTGATCAATAATCCGGGAATGTTTCTCAAGCTGGATATTACCATCATCCCCTTTTCCATGTCCTGAAATCGGCAGAAGTCCAGCATGATAAAAGGTTACATCCCCATAATTCAGGCGGGCTGAACTGTAAATCCGATTCACCTCATCCACCATCGTATGTATATCTTCTCTGCTGACGGAAAAAGAATCCGGTGGCTGGTCACAGATCCGGTAATTTGTACCGATCATGGTGCTGTCCCGCCAGGGAACAAAGAAATAAAGTCTCTTTCCCCTCCTGATAAGAGCCTCCCTGTCATCATAGGCAACGCTTCCCTCAAGAGCCACGGCGTAATCACGAAAAAGAGGCCGATTGACAACGATATTGAGGGCCATGGCATAATGCGCAGTAGTCTGCTGCTTTATCCCTTCCCCCTTAATCACATTGTCGAGCCACGGGCCGGCGGCATTGACGATGCAACTGGTCCTGATACAGCAACGTTCATCAGACAGCCGATCATGCACAATCACCTCACTGCGGAAATCAGCCCCCATTTCAAGTTGGGTAACTTCAGCATAGTTGGCGGCCTCGCAGCCGGCATCTGCAGCAGCGAGGAGATACTCCAGCACCATTCTTTCCGTATTCAGGGAGAGAGCATCATGCCAGACAACTCCGCCGCGAAGATTCTCTCCTTCAATACCGGGCACTGCAGCGATACAGTTCTCCCGGTCAAGGATTCTTCCACCGGCCAGAGATATATCGCCATCTACACCCTTGTTTCTATCCCAGCCAATAGCATCGTTGAGCAGGAGGGCCAGCCTCATAATCTCCTTACCGCGTATGCCATAGCCATAGGCGGGCATTAGACAGGCAAGCGGCTTCACAAGATGCGGAGCCATTCGCATCATTTCACGCCTTGAGCAGATCGACTGCCGCATTCGTCTGATATTCAGATGTTGCAGATATCGAAGCCCGCCATGGAGTATTTTCAGACTGTTTGCCGAAGTGGCTCCGGAGAAATCCTGTTTTTCCAGGAGAAGAGTTGAGAAACCGGCCTCAGCAGCATGACAGGCAATAGCGGCACCATGTATCCCCCCTCCAATAACGACAAGATCATACCGAGTATTCGTACACTGCTTCAAAGAGCGCTTCATTACCTCTTCCCGTATAAATATTGGTGCAGCTGATATGACAGAAAAGAAAATTTCCCGGACACCACCAGCCGGGTTTTCTCACCACCATTACACAACGGAATCTCAATCGTCATTAATTACTGTAATTCCAGCATGATAAGAAAATATCCCTACGGCAACAGAGTGTACAAGACCTGATCGATCATTTCAAGCCCCCGTAAAAAAGAAATGATCTGTGATTTCAGTGTTGAAACCATCACGCATCTTTATGCGAACCCGAATAAATCGGAATTTTAAAATGCCTGGATTATATCCATACTTTACATTTCCCTGATCATGCTGTAGTTTTCACTGTCTTAAATGATCTTCAGCTCTGTCCTGCTGTGGATCGCAGGAAGTAAAGACAACAGTAGAAAACTCCTGATACGAACATACCTGAAAACCATGAGACACTTTTTTGCAGCGATATTTTTCTCTCTGATACTCAGCGGACTTCCCCCCCGGGCAGAGGCGGATATGGGGAAAGCCGTCCTTGTCTGGGCCGAAAAGAATCCCTCGGGAAGATACGATATCTACCTGCAGTCCATGCAACAAGGAGAGTGGGGAAAAGCTGTGGTGGTTTCCAGCACAGATGAAGTTCAAACCCGGCCAGCCGCCGCCAGGGACACCAAAGATAACATCTGGGTCGTCTGGACCCGCTTAAAAACGGACAGAGGGACCATTCATTACCGCTACTATTCCGCTGACGAGAAGAAATGGCAGCAGGAACGGGGGCTGCCGACGAAAACAGGATGGAACCTGCCGTCGGACCTGGCCGTTGACAGGCAGGGTGATATATGGCTCACATACGGCGGCTCCAGGCCGGGACTCAGCAATATATATCTGACAGCCTGGAACGGTAACGGCTGGGATCAGCCTTTCCAGGTAAATACGGAAGACCGCTCCCCGGATGTCAATCCTCATTTCAGGTACGCCGGCAACGGCCGCCTTTCTCTTATCTGGAAAGGCTTTTACAGGGGCGGGTATACTCTCTACAGAAGCACGCTGGAAGAGTCCCGCTGGTCAGAAGAAGAGCTTTTAAAGGGAAAAGAGCAGGAAAAAGTAAAAATCAGACAACAGCAACGCTCCGCTGAAAAGTTCGATATTCTGCCAAAACTGCCCGGGACCCTGCAGCCAACGAACCAGGGATTCCTTTATTTCATGGGACTGGAACATCCCGAATCCTATCGTTTCGATAAATAATGAAAAAACTGCATTCCTTTTTATCCTTTCTGCTGGTCATTACTTTTCTGACCCTGGCCGAAAACAGTGCCGGCCAGGAGATACCACCGGTGATTGTGCTGGCTTTTGGTGACAGCATAACCCAGGGTCTGGCCAGAAAGTATGATGGAGAAGGGGGGATCATCAGATGGGGAAACCTTGAGCCGCCCATGGGCCGTCCTACCACCAACTGGGGTTACCCTATTGAACTTGACAAAATTATTGAGGCGGAACTCCCCATATTTCTTGACACCGGGGAGCCGGTTTCAGCAACCGTCCATAACTGGGGCCATATGGGTTTCACCAGCGGAGATATGCTGGACTGCCAGGATCATCCTAAAAATTGTATTGATACTGTTCTCGCCTCCAACAGCAGTGCCGGTTTTATCCTGATTCTGCTGGGGGCAAACGACATATACCAGAATATCGCCTCTATCGATACCAGATTTAACCTGGGTCAGATTATAGATAAATGCCGGGAGGCAAACATTGAACCGATCCTCGGCACCCTTTCGCCGATCACGGATTCACACGCCCCCTTTCCCCACTATAAGGTAAATGATATCTATAACCTTGAAATCAGGGACCTGGCCCTGGAAAAAGAAGTGCTGCTGGCTGACCACTACGTCGCCATGGAGGAAGACTGGAACCTCTATACATCCGGTGACGGACTCCATTTAAGCCGGTCCGGTAACGAAAAAATGGCTCGAACCTGGTATGAAACACTGGTGCAGAGCGAGCAGTTCAAAACTCCGCCACTGACCCAGATTTATTTTCTGCTCCTGGGAAATTCAAGCACCGCCGACTGACACACTACCAGCTTTATACTGACAATTACTCTTCGCATCAGGTGGAACTAACGGCGAGCAGGACAGATCCAAAAATCTGTAGAACGAATCCGCCTGCTCCCCCTGTCACCTGTCATCTGTTCCAGGAATAGTCTCCGCTGCCCGCATTATGGCTTCATGCCCGTAATAGCCGGCATAAATATATTCCATGGAAAAGCAGAACCACCGCACAGTGAAGTCGGCTGACTGGTCAGCCAGGGTTGATAATCCACCGTGCCGCCGCCGGCATCAAACCCGTTACAGGAGACACAGGCAACCGGCCCGGCAGCATCACCCCACCAGTTATTCTCAGCCATAACCGCAGCAGTTGAACCGTCCTGAATTTTGAGTCCCAGGCCGTTATTAACAAGGGTGTTGTTGACGGCGGTAAAAGCGCCGTCTGAAAGAAAGAATAGACCAAACTGACCGCTGTTTTCCACACTGTTGCAGCTTATGACTGCTTCCGGGGTATACTCAAACCCTATACCAACATTAAACCCTGTTACCGTATTGCTGCTGAGCTCCGGGGTGGCAAACAGTACACCTTCACCGATTTCCCCGTCCATCGAGATCCCGACACTTTCTGCACCCGGGGCTGCAGAGGCGGTTACCGTGTTATCGGAGATGGTGGTCTTGCCAATGTTCACAGAAGCTGTTAACGGTTCATCATTGTATGCTGAAATATCAAAATAAATACCATCATCTTCGATATTTCTAACAGTGTTGCCGGTGATATCAAGAGTACCGAGTGTTACAACAGCCGATGCCTCACTTCTTATGCTGGCATACCCGGCATAAATACCCCGCGGTGCAGTATCTATCAGATTATCGGCGATAGTTACATTACCCATGGTAACCTCACCCTCATCGTCAAAGGAATACCCGACATCATCATACTCCACATTTATACCGACATCCTCCGCACTGTAGATACTGTTGCCGGTAATGGTAATATCCCCGTGACTGAAGGTTGAAGATTCATAACAGTCTTCGCAGACATCCTCTATCCAGAAATATATACCCCTCTCCATGCCATCATCTTTATCTTTATTCAAGGTATTGCCATCAACAACTATACTGCCATAATTCACTGCCGCATTACCATAGTTATCATCAGGGTTGGAGTAGGTATGGTAATATATACCATCACCTCCTCCACCAACATCTATCTCATTATCGCTGATCACCCAGTCAGGCAGGGTGGCACTGGAATCATCCTCCATAGAGGAGCCGACATAATAATCATAATAGTATATGGTCAGGGCACCATAACCAGGTGAATCATCCGTGGTCAGGGTGTTATTATCAATGGTCCAGGGAGCCATGGTAAAGGTTGAGGAATCATACATCTCATAGGCAATATACTCATCAAAGTCAAAATACAGTGCCTCTGAAGCCGCCTCAATGGTATTGCCACTGATAGTCGTTGGACCTACACTTATTTTTGAGTTGCCGTTCATACCATAGCCCAACTCATACAGCTCAAAGTAGGCACCGTAACCATCCGTACTGGTAATTTGGTTTTCAGTGAAGGTCAGTCCGGCAATGTCGAGCTGGGCGTCATCGCCCATAGAGTAACCGCTCTCATAATAATAGTACATATAGAGACCATCACTACCTGCTGAGGTGATGGTATTGTTGTCCACGGTAATGAGCCCAACATCCACTCTGGTCTGGGCGTACTGATCATAACCCAGATAATCAATATCAAGATAGACACCATAATCAGCAGTTGAAGAAAGCTTTGAGTTGTTGGTTATACTGATCGGCCCAAAAGACACCGTAGCCGTATCCGTGCCTCCATCAACTCCGATATCATAGACACCATAATTCTGCACATACAGGGCGTAACCAGAGCTCTCAACACTGTTGCCGGAGATGATAACAGACCCGGTGGTCACCGTGGAAGCATCGTAAATATATTCAATATAACCGATATCACCGATTTCTATCCCGCCTCCAGAGACTGGCGCTGTATCTGCCTCGACAGTGTTATTCTGCACAAGGAGGTCACCAAGGGTTGCACTCGAGTTTCCATGCAGGGAACTCACATTAAAATAGTCAATCTCCATGGCAGTTTCAATATTATCAGTGAAAGTGTTACCGCTGACAGATACATTGCCCACGTTTATAGTGGTATCAACCATTTCACTCCCATACTCACCGAACCGGCCATAAAATTCTATACCGTATTCAATGCGGGTAAAACTGTTGCCATCAATAGTGATATTACCCCAGGTTACACTACTGTCCGTCATGCTCTCAACATAGAGTTCATTGAGTTCAATTCCCCTGTAGCCATCCGTAAAAGTATTACCGGTAACCGTTATATTTCCTACCGTTGCGGTACCAGTATCCATATGCCTGATATACAGTCCATTGAGATCGATTCCGCCATGGCAATTCGTAAAGGTGTTACGGGTGAAGGTGATATCCCCGACCGCTGCACTCAGGTTTGGAGCGGCAACACCGTCAAATGTTAACCCTATTTC
>JAFDME010000148.1:8148-9787 GCA_019306075.1 Deltaproteobacteria bacterium
CAAAAGGGTTCAAAATCTCGCCGGAAACCCCGGTGTCAACAGTATCCTCAAAAACATTGTTGCTGACTGTAAAACCGCCCTGGGAGACTTCAAGCGCGGTTCCACTGTTTCTAAAAGTGAATCCGGACAGGGAAAACCCCTTGGCGTTAATAACCAGGGCATCACCGGACAGGGAACCGGTACCATCAAGGAATGTTGTCGCTGCACCCGCCCCCACAAGGGATACATAGTCTTTGGCAAGGGTGATCGGATAGAGTTCTCCATTAACATAAATGCCAGGTGCCGCTTCAATCACGCTGGGGCTACCGGCTGTTCCGGCGTTAACCTGGTCAAACGCATGAGTAATGGTTTTACATGGAGTTAATTCTACCAGACAACTGTTAAACAACCCGCCGATCATATCAGTGCCAGCAGTATCTACATAGTAAGTAGCCCCGACAGCCATGTTTGGCAGAACCAGCACGGCAAGTGCCGATATCTGCGTTAGTGTCCATTTACCTCGATGTCTCATATTCTCTCCCTTTAAGTTCTGCAATTCCTGATTGCCTGAAAATGCGGTTAAAGTGTTGTTGATTTATATAAGGTCATATGCTCCCGACTACACAGTTTCCCCTTGTTTAAGCATATCTTCCCTTTATTACAAGCTGTTACATAAACATGCTACCATCTATCCAACAGTTTTTCTAATTATTTCTCTATCAAAATAATTCACCTCCATACCGGCATCCACCACAACTGTCTGGCAGTTTATACCGGAAGAACGTGTTGAAAGGAGGAAGGCAGCTGTATCGGCAACCTCCCGGGTGGTAAGCGCCTTTTTACGGAGAATAGCCTTTTCGGCGAAGAGATAACTGTCCACATAGCCAGGGATCCCGGCAGAAGCTGAGGTTTTAAGCAGTGAAGGAGCAACCGCGTTAAACCGCACATGGGAAAAATCAGAAAAGCTTTTGGCCAGAAAACAGAGTGAGGAGTTTAAAGCCGCCTTGACCGGTGCCATATAGCCATAATTTTCAGCGGCCATACGGGTAGTGGAGATGGTTATGGTAACAAAGGAACCGTCTTTAATAATGAGATTTTTAAAGTGATTGGCAATGCTGATAAAAGAAAAACATGAGATATTGACGGCCTGCAGAAAGTCATCCTTAATGGTCTCATGAAAAGGTTTCATCCCCTCGGAATAGTTGGCAAAGGCTATGGAGTGGACTATACCGTCAACCCTTCCGCCGCCCGCAGCATCTATCTCCTCAGCTATTTCATCCCTGACCCGGACAATATTAGCTTCATCCTCCACATCACAGATAAAAACAGGACAGCCGGGAAAAAGCTTACGGGCCGTTTCCCTCCTCTCTTCCGAACGGACCACATGGATAAGCTCAGCCCCCTCTGCCGCGAGGGTCCGGCCGATAGCCGCGGCAACTGATTTTTTATTTGCCAGCCCGAAAATAATAAATCTTTTTTTCTCTACTCCCAGATAATCCATAATAATTCTATCTATTCATAGTGTGTTTTTTTATTAAACCATCAACCCCACGGCAAAAAGAAGACTGTAAAACAGCGACAGCCTGGCTGTTTTAGCCAGAGTCTCATTGAGTGCCCTGCCCTGTTTTCCGCGTACCTCCCCGATTAAAGACCAACCGAA
>JAFDME010000149.1 GCA_019306075.1 Deltaproteobacteria bacterium
TAGCGGGCGATGACATCACCAATGGTGTAGTTCCTTACATGCCCCATATGTATGCGGCCGGAAGGGTAGGGGAACATCTCCAGCACATAATATTTCTCTTTGGACTCATCCTCAAAAACCTGATAAGGTTTCCTGTCCTGCCAGGATTTTTGCCATTTTTCTTCAATGGATTTAAAATTATATCTGCTGTCGGTAGTGTTGCCGGTGGTCATTTCAGCGCCTCAAGAAAATTCGTAAAGCAGGGAAGCAGCAACGGATATGAAGATCATTGTTCGTATTCATCCTGTTCCTCGTAGCTGCTCATGTTTTCAAACATGGTAAATTCTTTAATGAACGTCAATTTCACACTGCCTGTCGGTCCATTTCTCTGTTTTGCTATAATAATTTCGGCTGAACCTTTTTCAGGGTTTTCATCCGATTTATTGTAAACTTCGTCCCGGTAAATAAAACAGATAACGTCCGCATCCTGCTCAATGGCACCGGATTCTCTGAGGTCTGACATTATTGGCCGTTTGTCAGTTCGACTTTCAAGTCCGCGGTTCAGCTGTGAAAGGGCAATAACCGGAATGCGGTGCTCCTTGGCCAGAGCTTTTAAAGATCTGGAAATTTCACTGATTTCCTGGGTTCTGTTTTCAATGTTGCCGCGACCTCTCATCAATTGAATATAATCGACTACGATAAGACCAATATCATATTGTGAGGCGAGTCTGCGTACTTTGGCTCTCATTTCAAGGACAGATATGGCAGGTGTGTCATCAATATAAATTGGAGCTTCCGAGAGCATACCGACAGCCCGGGTAAGTTTGGTCCAGTCGTCAGAATGAAGTCTGCCTGTGCGAATGCGTTGTGAGTCGATACGGCCGGCAGAGCTTAAGAGTCGCATGACCAGCTGTTCTTTGGACATTTCAAGGCTGAAAACTGCGACCCCTGTTTTTTCTATAAGAGCAGCGTGCTGGGCGATATTCATTGCCAGAGAGGTTTTACCCATGGAGGGACGGGCAGCAATAATTATAAGGTCAGAAGGCTGAAGGCCTGCAGTTTTTTTATCAATTTCCCCATATCCGGTTGGCACACCGGTGATCATTTCCTGCCTTTTGTAGAGCTGTTCAACTGTTTTGAATGCCTCGGGTACAATGGTTTTGATCGGTATAAAATTCTGGCCACTTTTTTCCCCTGCAATGTCAAAAATTGCCTGTTCTGCCTGATCGACCAGCAGATTAATATCATTCTGCTCTTCATAGCATCTGGCTGCAATGTTGCAAGATAAAGAGGCCCTCCTGATTTCTCCAATTGATTTGTATCTCGTAAAAGATTTGAAACAGTGAGTACGTCCTGGGGTTCGCTGTTTTCAAAAAGGCTGATCATTGTTTCAAAAATCAGCTTATGGCTCTCTTTATAAAAATCCTGAGGTTTAATAATTTCCAGAACAGAGGCGAAAACGTCGGCCTTCAGAAGAATTGAACCGAGCACTGCCTGCTCTGCTTCAAGATTCTGTGGGGGGACTCTGCCAGCCATTACCGATCCTGATGGTTCACTTATACGGGAGAAATCACTCATTGACTCTGTTGCTCTATATGGACAGCATGGAGGCCACCGTGGAAAACTGCTTTAGCAAAGTAACCGGAAAAACGAAATAGAAGAAACAAAAACACACCAGTAAGGTAGAACCTTCAGGTGTGTCTCGTCTCTGTACAGACGTATTCAACCAGTCGGCAGAAGGAGCCTGGAAAGGAATTCTACTCTTTTACCTCGAGTGGTTTGACAGTAACTTTAATCTCAGTTGTTACCTGGAAACCGACCTTGACCTGAACTTTTGTCTCTCCAAGAGTTTTAATGGGATCAGGCAGAACAATCTGTTTTTTATCCAGGGTGACGTTGAGCTCAGCAAGTTTCTGGCAGATATCCGCATTTGTCACTGAGCCGAAGAGACGTTCATCTTCTCCTGCGAGCTGCTCAATGATAATATCCAGGCCGGAAATTTTCTTGGCAATTTTTTCTGCAATCTTCTGCTCTTTTTCAAGCCTTGCCGCAATGGCAGCCCTGTTTTTTTCAACCACTGCAAGGTTCTCTGCATTGGCAAGAAGAGCTTTGCCCTGAGGAAGCAGATAGTTTCTACCATATCCGTCTTTTACGGTGACGATATCACCTTCCCTTCCAAGTGAGCTTATTGTTTCTTTCAAAACGAGTTTCATTTTAAATACCTCAAGTTGTGCGCAAATAATCGATCGGTTAGAGCCAAATCATCATCAACGCCAATTGGTTTAATTCATGATAATATTTTAGTGCCTCAATCAAAAATGGTGCTGCAAAAGCAGGAAAACCTAAATCAGTATTAAATTTTCCCGGTTAGCTACAGTACCAGTGCACTTATCCAGCGTAACTATAAAATTTTCCGATCTGTCTGGTCAGTTGACTGTTTCGTCCTGTTCCGTGTGGAGCTTGCGAAAATTAAACCATATATCCGCGAGACCAAAAAACAGCAGGATCACCGTGCCAAAGGATTGGAAAACAATCATTACATAAATAAAAGAGCGGAACAAAATGGGCACATTCCATTTGTCCATGAAAAAGACAGCAATTGCCAATCCCTGAAAACAGTAAACAATACTCAGTAAGATCAGACTGTTCATACCTATTTCTCTTATCGGATGAACTGGAATCAGGGCACAAATACCAACTATAATTACACTCCAGATCAACTTTTCGGGCAACTGCCAGGAGCTGTATTTCTCCCATGAAGCGATTCCACAGAATTTTAGAACAAGCCTGTTGCCGACAACCATGGTGAACCAGGTGATAAGGAGAACAAAGCTCCCAAGAATGGCAGGCATTATTACCGGCACAATAACTTTCATCTGCAGCAATGTCTGTTCAAGCAGTACCAGTGTCTCTCCGGAGATGGAGCCACTGGTCCGGTAATATTCTAAAGCCTCTGTAATACCCTCATCCAGGGAAGCCAACAGCTGAGAATAGAGAGAAACATCAGATCCCGTTGAGAGAGCAGTAAAGACAACAAAACTACATATGACCAAAGTAAGCGATCCCTTAAAACCACTTGTTGCCGGTGACTCACCTCTGTTTACAGACCGAACCAGCACATAACCCATAGGTACTAAAGAAAGGGCCAGGAAAAAGTAATCAACTCTCTGCAGGACTAAAAATATAATAAATGCAAGCCCAAGCCCGGAGAGCAGCAGTCTGTTTCCGGTGTGCACCCCATACCTGCTTAACAGAAAAAATGACAGCAGAGGCAGTAAAACATGAAGCCAGCCAAAGAGACCCCATTGAACTCCGGGAAGCACAAATGTCAAAAAGACGACCAGCACTACATTGATAATACTGCGCATCTCAGGCTTGTGTACTTCGCTGTCAGTCACTGTCAATTCCTGTCGATTAGCCCTGTGTCGAACCTGAGTATGGCAGTAAAGCTATCTGCCTTGCCTGTTTAACAGCTTCGCATAGCTGACGCTGGTGGGTTGCGCATGTTCCCAGAATACGACGGGGAATGATTTTGCCTCTTTCAGAGACGAAATTACGCAGTGTTTTAACATCTTTATAGTTGACAACAATTTCCTTGTCAGCACAGAACCGGCAGACTTTCCTGCGTGAAAATAATTTTTTTTGTGGTCTTGGTGCCATAATAAAATTCTCCGTGAATATTTTCGCTGTTATAGATTGATTTAGTACCTTACTCCGTAGAAGCTGTAAAGAAAAACAAGAAAATGAAGAAGGGTATTTAACCCTAAAACTAGGTAGATACCTCCAATGCACTTACCTGCAGCTTGTCTGCGTTAGTGCCTTACTCCAGAACTTCTGTAATGAAAAACAGGTAAAGGTAAATTCCGAGAAATTGAGGAGTGTATTTTGAAATTATATGCCTATGTATAGCACCATGGTGCTTATGCAAGCATTTTCAAATTCCGATTTATTCGGATGAGTTGTCTGCATCTATAACTTTTTTATCTTCTGCTTTTACAGCATCTTTCTCGGCTGCCGCGGGCTCTGTAGTCTTTTCTGCTTCAGCTGATTTCACAGCTTCGTCTGCTTCAGCTGCCAACTCCTGTGAAGCTGTTTCCCGTTCAGTCACTTCACCGACTGCCTGATTAATCTGCTCTTCCGAGATTGATGCAGCGGTTTTGACTGTCATGTACCTTAAAACAGAGTCATCAATTCTGAATTTACGCTCAATTTCGGCAACTGCAGTGGGAGTGCCCGCATATTCACAGTAAACGTAATATCCCTGGTTTTCTTTCTTGATAAGGTAGGCGAGCTTTTTCATGCCCCATTTATTGAGTTCAACAATAGTACCTTTCTCATCAAGAATGACCTGAGTGGTGTTCTCAATCACACTGGTTATCTCATCTTCACTTAGTGTTGGGCGAAGAATAAAGATTGTTTCGTATCTGCGCATATGTTCCTCCTTATGGACGTGTTTATTTTGCGGAGCGCTTTCCGCAGTTCTCGGCTCCTGTAGACCGCATGTTTTCCGGTCCTGTATTCAGGAGCAAGAAGGGGGTAGGACATTTTGTCCTTATTTTTTTACCTGATACAGGATCAGGTAAAAAGGTGATTAGTATCACCCGACAACGAAAAACTGTTCATAATACAATTATGTCTGCCTTGTGTCAAACAGATTTTTTTTTCTTCTCCTCTGCCTTAATTCTTTGCCATTGCCTGCTTAACTCGTCCTCACTTTCGTATGGTTGTCCGGCAAAAACATGGGGATGGCGGCGGATCAGTTTCTCATCGATACATTGTATCACATCAGAAAACCGAAATTTCTTTTTCTCTCTGTTGATTTCTGAAATCATTATAATGAGGTAAATAATATCGCCGCATTCTTCGCAGATATTATCAGCGTCATTATTTTCTATGGCTCTGATCAGTTCGTTAACTTCTTCTTTGAGATATTTTCTCAAAGATTCAGCGGTTTGTCTTTTATCCCAGGGACATCCATCTTTGTCCCGCAGTTTTCGTATTGTAATCAGAAGGTTATGTAGTTTTGCTTTGGTAGTATTCATTACTAAATTTAATGGAAAAGTTAAATAACTACATGAAGATGGCAGGGAATTGCCTGGAGACACTGAAAATTAAGCAGATTCTTTGCATTTTAATTTGGAAAACAGTTGACTTTTTGTCAATCAATAACTAATAAATCCTGCTGGAAAGTGTTGTCAGGTTCTTTCATTTTCGTGAAAGTATTTAGTTGCATGGGGCTCTGCCTGTCTTTTGGGTTAATTTACCTGAATATTTTCTGCTTTCAGTTATTAACCCGCAAGGTTTAACGGGAAGACGATGGAAAAAAGTTTTCTCCGTTCGTGTTAGATAAACCTGATTTTGATAAAAATCAAAACATAATTGAGGTTCGGTTATGGAAGATGAAAAGAAACAAAAAATCCTTCTTGAGAAGCATAAAGATATCGCACGAATCGATCAGGAATCCAAAAGGACTCATGGTTGGTATGTCAGAGTAAGGTTTTTAGGAAAAACCCACTCAAAGTTTTTTTCAGATAAGAAGTGTGGGGGACGTTACTCCAGTCTTCTGTCCGCGATATCCTGGCGGGATAAAATTGAGAAAAAACTGGGTAAAGTGCGTACCAATAAACATATGGTTACGGTCAGTAACTCAGGCACCGGAGTTGTCGGTGTGCGGCTTAATAAAAAATTGAACAGATACGAAGTGAGTTGGGTCACACATCAGGGGAAACAGGGGAAGACCTCAGTTTCCATTGCAAAACATGGTAAAAAGCCTGCATTTTCACGTGCCTGCGCTATTCGAAAGGAAAAAGAAAAGGCACGTCTTGAATATTCTGCCTAGTAAGTATAGTCTGATTCGACTAACTGGAGACCTTTCCGTCTCGCTGAATGAGTACCTCGGAAGTATATGAAACAGCATAGTTTCAACAAATATTCCTCGGTTTCCCTGAGACTACGCTTATTTGTTTTTTATTATAAAAATTCTGGAGTAAGGCACTAACCCGAAAAAACCGGAATTTTAAAATGCTTGGACAAGTCCCATTGAGGCTAATTCAAACATATAATTTTAAACAACCTTTTTCAGTTTCTTATTTTTCTTGCAGAAGTTCTGGAGTAAGGCACTAAATGCGTTTTCCTGCTGGAAAATATAACAAATATCTCCCTCATCTGAAGATTCACAGTTAGAATCATGGGGATTGAGCGATTTATATTGACATTTTCCTGGAAAAAGTTTTTTATTTGGTGTTCTGGTTGTGATTTTTTAAGTTTTTAATTGTGATGATTTTGACTACAAGAGGTTTATATAATGTATGCGATAGTACGTACAGGTGGAAAACAATACCAGGTCGCCAGCGGTGATCAGGTTCGTGTCGAGAAACTCGATGGAAATGTTGGGGACAGTGTCGATTTAAATGATGTCCTTCTTGTTGCCGATGGCGAAGAGGTCAAGATCGGGCAACCTGTTTTAGACAATGCCAAGGTGACGGCGACCATTGCTGAGCAGGGAAAAGGGAAAAAGGTCATTGTCTTTAAAAAGAAAAGACGTAAAGGGTATCGACTCAAAAAAGGTCACCGGCAATCATACACTGCCCTCAAGATTGAAGAGATAAGTTTATAACTTCCAGGCAGGAATCGAAAAAACAGGATTGGATGCGGAGTGGCATCGTTTATAAGGAGTAGAACATGGCTCATAAGAAAGCAGGCGGCAGTTCAAGGAATGGTCGCAGCAGTGCTGGTCAGCGGCGGGGTGTGAAACGTTTTGGAGGCCAGCCAGTTAAGGCCGGAAATATACTAGTAAGACAGCTTGGCACCAAAATTCATCCCGGGACAAATGTTGGGTGTGGTCGTGACTATACCTTATTTGCAAAAGTAGATGGTGTTGTTACTTTTGAGGATTTTGGTAAAAACAGGAAAAGAGTAAGTGTTTACCCTGTCGTTTAGTACCTTCATCCCGAACTTCTGTAACAAAAAACAGGGTTTAAACTTCGGCTCTGAGAAAATCTGATGTGCTGGTTATTCGCTAGGAGCGTGTCCGAGAATGCCATTTCTCCCCAACTCTTCGTTATTTTGAAAAAATAATGCTCGGAATATTAACTATATGCCTGTGCTTATTTTTTCAAAATGCCTCGATTTGAGAAGAAATGTCTATTCTCGGACAAGCTCCTAGTTAAGGTCAGCTCCGGATTATTTGCAGAAAGAAAATCGAGCCGTTCACTCAGCACAGAATAATTTTTCCGACTTGTCGGGTTCGTCAGCAGTTACGTTTCTTGTCTGGATTTTGTTTCCGGACCTTTCGCAGAATTCAACTCGGCCTCAATGCAATATTGAAGGCCGAGTTTTTTTTTGATTGAAAACTTGATCTGTTTCTCGCGAGGGTGATATAGCCCTGTTGCTGTGAAAGTTATGCTTCCTGTTCTTGCAGTTGGTGCAATTCTTTGTACCAGTTCCATTAATTGCAGCTTCATTTTTCAGAATCTGTATTATGAATTTTCAATTTCTTCCATCCAGAGCAGGGAAAGAATTACAACTGGATATATTTAAACCCAAATAACTCGGAATTTTAAAATGCTTGGATAAGTGGTTTGGAGGTTTAATCAATCATATAATTTTAAACAATCTTCCTCATTTTCTTGTTTTTTATTACGGTTTTTACGGGGTAAGGTACTAAAGGGAACGGTATAGAAATTATGGGCTTTATTGATGAAGCGAAGTTTTATGTCAAAGGTGGCGATGGCGGCAATGGCTGTGTAAGTTTCCGGCGTGAAAAATTTGTACCCCGGGGAGGGCCTAATGGCGGTGATGGCGGTAATGGCGGCAATGTTATTATTCGGGCCAGCACAGCCCTTAATTCTCTCATCGATTTCCGGTTTAAATCCCATTTTAAGGCTGAAAGGGGTGAACATGGTAAGGGCAAAGATATGCACGGCCGGAAGGGGAAAAATTGCCTTCTCATTGTCCCGGTTGGATCAATTATTAAGGATAGTGAGACAGACAGGGCAATAGTTGACCTGAAAGCTGATGGTGATGAAATCATTGCAGCACAGGGAGGCAAGGGAGGTTTTGGAAACCCGCATTTTGCCAGTGGTTCCAACCGAACACCTCGAATCGCAACTAAGGGAAAAACGGGAGAAGAACTGTGGCTGAAAATTGAGTTGAAGCTGATTGCTGATGTTGGCCTTGTTGGTCTTCCCAATGCGGGCAAATCCACGCTGTTATCAAAGTTGTCTGCCGCAAATCCTAAAATTGCCAGCTATCCTTTTACTACACTGGAACCTCAGCTTGGAGTGTTGAATTTTAAATACCATGACCCTTGTATTATTGCGGATATCCCTGGTCTGGTAGAGGGAGCTCACAAAGGGGTGGGGCTGGGCCACAAATTTCTCAGGCATATCGAGCGAACCCGGATTCTTCTTCATATTGTAGATATATCAGATGAAAATAGCAGGGAAAATTTTGGGATTATAGCCAGGGAGCTTGAGTGTTACCAGAAGGAACTTGTCAGACGAACCCAGATAATAGTTTTAAATAAGTGTGACCTTATTGAAAATCAGGAACGGCAACCACTTGAAAACTATTTTTCTCAATTCAACCAAAATGTTATAGTAATGTCTGCTGAGACTGGTCAAGGGATCGATTTGTTGAAGGAGAAACTGCTTGAAATTCTCGACGATTAAACAATTTACACGGGAGTTCTTTATCAATCAAGATATCAGAATGGAGCGGATTGAAAGTGGGATATAACAACCTTTAGATATTACTCCAGAACTTCTGTAATAAAAAACAAGAAATTGAGGAGTGTATTTTGAAATCATGTGCCTATGTGTTGCACCATGGTACTTATCCAGTCATATTAAAAAAAATTCCGATTTGTCGGATTAGAAAGGGCACGCGTGCAGTCAGATGGGTAAGCAGATAGGAATTGAGAAAGGGCTGTATTACAGGCAGACTCTTTTTGATCAGGCAAGACGGATAGTTATTAAGGTAGGCAGTGCAATTCTTACCGGAGAGGATGGAATGAACCTCCTCTTTGTGGAAAATCTTGCCCGGGGAATTGCATTTTTGCAGGACAGCGGCAGAGAAGTAATTCTGGTTACTTCCGGAGCAGTTTCTGCAGGAAGACGGAAAATTAATAACACCCATGAAAATTTAACCATTAAGGAAAAGCAGGCCCTGGCAGCCATCGGGCAGTCCTGTTTGATGAATCATTACGATATTGCTTTTCATGGATGCGGCAGGAATATCGGTCAGATCCTTCTTACCCATTCCGAT
>JAFDME010000150.1 GCA_019306075.1 Deltaproteobacteria bacterium
CGGCAAGAGCAGAAAAAAAGTTTGCGATCAGTCCGACAGGTCCACCACTGCTGATTGTGCCTGCAACAAGGCATGCTACAGCCCAGCATCCGATGAGTCCTGAAGTTATCCCTATTGCCGCCATTCCAGCTTTGCCGATTTCCTCATTGACGTTAGCGATGGCATCATTTCTTTCTCTTGTAATGGCTGTTGCATTTTTCATTATATTCTCCGTAGGGGATGTTGTGTGCAGTGATTAACCTTGAATTTCGTTATGCCCTTCTTTAAGCACAGTGCGTGCCAGAAAATGAATAAAAATGTAAAAAATCTGTCGACGGTTATATAACTAACCGAATTAATAATCTTTATTGGATATACCTTCAGGTCAGGAGTGTGGCAGGTGATGGGAGACTGATGCGTTGGAGAGTGTCGCAAACTGTTGCGCTGAGAGGAAAACAGTTGCAAAAGTGATGCATGCAACAGAAACGCGACAGATTTTACCAAGGTATCTACAGGTGTATATAGCAGGAAAGAACAGGGGGGGGAGTTGTCACTGTAAGAGGATAGATAAAATGATTATGAATTGATGTCTCTTGCAGGATAGCGGTCAGCAGTGGTTAGTGCAATACCGAGGCGCTGCATTTTGCGGTAGAGAGTAGATCGATCTATATTAAGTAATCTTGCTGCCTTGGCTTTATTACCGCGAGTCCGCTGCAGGATATCTATAATTTCGTCCTTTTCACTCACATATGGTACATATTCGATGGGTCGGCCAGTTGCAATCTCATTAGTGGTCTGGCTAACGACCTGTTTACCGGTTTTCCGGATCTCTTCCGGAAAATGGTCAAGGGTGATGGTGGGTCCCTCGCATACAACGCAGGCCCTCTCAATGACATGGCGGAGTTCCCGAACATTCCCCGGCCATGAATATTGTTTCAAACCATTCATGGCCTGATCAGAGACACTATATATGTTACGGTGAAGTTTCTCCCGGAAGATGGAAAGAAAGTGGTAAACAAGAGTTGGAACAGAGTCAGCCACTTCCCTCAGCGGGGGGAGTTTTACCTCCACAACCTTCAGACGATAATAAAGATCCTGCCGAAAGCTGCCGTCTTTGATTTTCTCCAGAAAATCTACATTGGTTGCGGCAATAATTCTCACGTCCACTTCTATCGGACTATCCTGTCCCACAGGAGTAAAAGTTTTCTCCTGCAGGAATCTGAGAAGACGAAGCTGCATGCGGGGCGAGATGTCGCCAATTTCGTCAAGAAAAAGCGTACCGTTATCTGCCTGCAGTAATCTTCCCTGCCGGTCTTTGTCAGCTCCTGTAAACGCACCTTTTCTATGTCCAAAAAGTTCACTTTCGAGTAATTCTTCAGAAATTGCAGCACAATCCACCTTGATAAGCGGCATGCTGTTCCGTGCACTTTCTGCATGCAGTGCTTCTGCAGCAAGTTCCTTGCCTGTGCCCGACTCACCTGTTACCAGAACAGCAGTATCAACTTTCCCTACATTCTCAATGAGCTTATAGACATTTTGCATCACCTTGTTTGCGCTGACATAACCATGAAATCTGTCTCTGGAATGGGCTGTGGTTTCAGAGGCAGGCGGGGTGATGTCCCTTGCCACGATGACAACCCCGTCAAATTCATTAAAGCCGTCTTCCAGCGGTGCTGCATTGAGGCTGATAATATGCATGGTGCCGTCAGCCATCAGACACTCAACCTGGTGTTCTCTCACCCCAAGTCCTCTGGACAGAACCTGTTTCACATCATGAAGGCAGGCTTTCCCCATTGCATTTCGATACAGGGCGAGAACCTCTCCCTTGTCTGATCCAGGATAAAAAAGCCATTGTTTTGCTGTTTCGTTGAGCTGAACAATCTTCAGCTGGTTGTCAATTGTGATTATGGCATCTTTTACGGAACTGAATATTGTCTCCAGGTAACGTTTAAACTTGTCGTTTTCCAGAAGCAGCTTTTTCTTTTCGTTCTCGAGGTTCCAGTGTTTCAGCGCAAGCCGGACAAACTTGAGCAGTGTCTCTTTATTTACGGGTTTGGAGATGTAGTCAAAAGCACCGTAACGGACAGCCTCAGCGGCGGTATCGAGGTTGGGAAAGCCGGTAACCATGACCACCGGACATTCGATACCAAGTTCTCTGATTTTACAGAGGAGGTCCGTTCCTTTTTTTTCTTCGAGGACAATATCACTGATAATAAGATCAAAGGTGTTCTCCCTGACAGCAGCAAGGGCCTCGTCGAGGGTGGAGGCTGTGGTGATAGGACCGTACCCTTCCCGGGTAAGAAACATTTCAAAGGTGAGGCGAATACTCGCTTCGTCGTCAACAATCAGGATAGTGCTGCCCTGCGGCAGAGAGTTTTTATTTTCCATATCAGCCAATTGATGAAGGCAGTTCTATGATCATCTTCGTATATTTATGCATAATTGAATCAATCTTGATAATGCCGCCATGATCCTGGATGATGCCATAACTGATGCTCAATCCAAGTCCGGTTCCCTTGCCTGAAGGTTTGGTGGTAAAAAACGGTTCAAATAACCTTTTAAGGATTCCCTGGGGAATACCGGTACCTGAATCTTTGATGCAAATCTGAATCACCGGGTTACGTTTTTCAATGATGAACGGACTGCAGTTTATCTCAATTATTTTTTCCGGTGAACTTTCGGGATATCGCTCATTTAAGGCAAAACGGGCATTACTTAACAGATTAAGGATAACCTGCTGCAGCTGGGTGAAATTCCCTAACGTCTGACAGGGGTCAGCTGAATAGTCTGTTATAATTTTGATACCGTCTTTTTTACATTGATGTTCAACAAGGGAGACGCTGTCTTTGATTACCTGCACTATGCCGATGGGTTCACTGTTGTTTTCGCTTTCACGGGCAAAGGAGAGCAGGTTCTTTGTAATAAGTGCAATCCGTTCACCCTCCTGGACGATTCGATCCAGAAGTTGAGCCTGTAGAGAGTCCTTTTCACTGTCATCGAGAAGCAGCTGTGCCAGATTAATAATGCCGGTTATGGGATTATTGACCTCATGGGCGACACCTGCGGCAAGTTCACCAATGGCGGCCATTTGAGCCGTTCGCAGGGAATCCGCCTTTCTCATCTCGTCACTGGTTAATTCCCTGGCGACAAGAAGGATTTTTCGGATAACTCCGTCCTGATCCTTGACCGGGAAAATTGTCAGCAGATATTCACCTGCAAGTCCTGGCAGAGTGGTCTCCTCGACACGCGATGAACAGGTAAGCAGGAATTCCTCAAGAGGACATTGAAGGTGCGGCGAGCTGCCGCCATGGATAATTTGGCAGATTCCCTGCCCAAGGATTTCAGATCTGTTCTTTTTTGCAGCGCTCAGGGCGGCATTGTTGGCATCTATAATAATCCCGTCCGGAGTAACGAGAAGAACCGGATCCTGAATGGCCTGGAAGAGGTCATTTCCTATGCCCTGGAGGCGGAGCAGGGAGGATTCAGCCTCTTCTTTCACAGGAGTGGGATCGTTATTGCTGCTGGTCGTGGCTGACATATTTTAGTACCTTGCCCCAGAATTTCTGTAACAAAAATAAAAAAGTAAGGGGTGCATTTTGAAATTATATGCCTATGTCTAGGAGCTTGTCCGAGAATGCATTTTGCCCAAACTCTTCGTTATTTTCAAAAAAATTTTGCTCGCAATATCACGTATATGGCTGTGCTTATTTTTTGGGAAAACCTCGATTTTGAACAAAATGCGTATTCTCGGACAAGCTCCTAGGAGGCTGTCCGCGAATAGGCATTTTTAATTTCCAATTTATTCGGGTTAAATGTATTTATGATGATATTGCGGAAAGTCCCGTTGAACAGGGCGTAAATCCCGACAGAGAGCACTCTTTACAGCAATATAATTGGATCTGTGGGGATTTGCAACAGCGTCAGATATTAAGGAGGATCCTTGCAGTAAATGGAAGTTTTGCCATCTGTTTTAACCGGACAGACTTTTTTGAAGTTTCATGGCTGTTTTTTCACTTTCGGAGATGATTTTTTTTATCATCCGTTTCTGTTCATCGCTCATGTCATCGCTTTCACCCGAGTCTGCCAGGATCTGTGCGTAGTTGATGATGCCGTTAAGTCCGTTTGTCGTCTCATTGATTACCGCGGTTACTTCTGGTCCACGCTGTTCCCCGGTGAGGTGAGAAGAATCGCCTCCCTGTCGATTATGCAGCAACTGATTAAAGGCGTCAATCAGAGCTGTGATTTCTGTACTGCTGGTTTTTTCTTCAGTGAAGCCGATAAATGTATTGTCGGATAATGCCTCCTCAGCCTGGACGGTCAGATCAAGCATCGGTTTTACTGATTTCTGATAGAGTATAAGGAGGGCAAAACAGGTCAGACTGATGATCAGTCCCATCAGAATCAGTGCTCTTTTCTGATACTGCATAACCCTGTTTCTCATTTCACTGATCACGACTCTGTCAAATTGCAGGAACTGTTTGTTGATTTGACGCAGTTGATTGAGAACATCCATGATGAGTGGTTCATTGTCAGGTTTTTCAACGAGATTTTTCAGATTTATTACAATTTTTTCCAGATCAAGATTTTGCAGAAAAGAGAGCTTGTACTGGCTTGCAATAAGGTGGCTGTCGAGCATGGATGTATACCTTCCGTGGAGTTTTTCGAACTCTTTTGCTGCAGCCAGGAGGAGGGAGGGTTTTCCGGCAAGGAGGCCTTCTGTAGTCTGTTCGCGAATTGTTGCATAGAGGAAGACCGTTCTTTCGCTTTCATCAACAATGGTATCGTAACTGCTCATCAGGGTGTTCTGACGATACCCTGTAAGGACGAGTATTCCAAGCAGGAGCGCAGTAGCGAGGAAGGTTATTCTGCAAAGTCTACGCAGCGATCGCATCTTCCACTCCACCGGCATGGCTGCAGTTTTCCCGCGCGTTGCAGGTGCTGCAATCTGTCTCGGGGAATTTTGTTGAGACTGCCTCTTTTTTAATACTGCAGTCAACGATAATCTCAAACTCCTCTCCGTCCAGGGTTTCAACCTGAAGCAGAATTTCGACAAGATTGTCCAGAAGAGCCCTCTCCTCTTTGAGAATGTGCAGTGCCTGATCAAAGCAATTTGTTAAAAGTTCATTTACTTCCTTGTCAATAAACCTGGCAGTATCGTGTCCCATGGGAAGGCGGCCGCTGCCTCCATCAAGAAAACCTCCGATTTCGACAGAGAAAGCCTGGGGGCCGAGAGTTGTGCTCATTCCCCATTTGCAGATCATATCGGTGGCAATTTGCGTGGCAGTAAGGAGGTCCCCCTGGGCACCTGTTGTCTGCTGTTGAAAAACAAGTTCCTCAGCCGCACGTCCTCCCATAAGGACAATTATCTTACTCAGCAGATATTGTCTGGAGTAGGCATGATGATCACTGATTGCTATCTGCTGGGTTTGTCCGAGAGCCATACCTCTTGGAACTATGGTGATTTTGTGAAGAGGGTCTGAATCCGGAAGTTTATGGGCGAGAATTCCATGACCCGCTTCATGATAGGCAAGGATTTTGCGATCCTGTTCGGTCATGATCAACCCCTTGCGTTCTATTCCCATCAGGATGCGGTCACGGGCCCGGTCGAAGTTTTCATTGACGATCTGATCTTGTCCCCGTCTTCCCGCCAGGAGAGCTGCCTCGTTTACCAGATTGGCAAGTTCGGCACCTGTAAACCCGGGTGTTGCCTGAGCCAGAAGATCAAAATCAACCTCCGGGCTAAGTTTTACCTTCTGTCCATGTACCTGCAGTATCTTCTTCCTTCCTTTGACATCGGGGGCCAGCAGATTGATTTGTCTGTCAAAGCGGCCCGGTCGCTTCAGCGCCGAATCGAGAATGTCAGGTCTGTTGGTAGCGGCGAGCACGACTATGGTATCCTCTGTATCAAAACCATCCATCTCAACCAGCAGGGCATTCAGTGTCTGACCTCTCTCTTCCTGCCCTCCGGCAGATCCTCCGGTAGTTCTACTTGCTCCAACTGCATCAATTTCGTCTATAAAGACAATACAGGGCGAGTTTTCCTTTGCCTCTTTAAAAAGCTCTCTTACCCTGGAGGCACCAACCCCTACGAACATCTCAACAAAGTCCGAACCGCTGAAACTGTAGAAGGGGACACCCGCTTCTCCGGCCACCGCTTTTGCAAGAAGTGTTTTGCCGGTACCGGGAGGACCCTGGAGCAAAATACCTCTTGGAATAGTGGCACCTATTTTTGTAAAATTGTCCGGGTATTTGAGAAAGGAGATCACTTCTTCCAGCTCTTCCTTGGCTTCCGGTATGCCGGCTATATCTTTAAAGCTCAGGTTGAGTTTTTTGCCGTTAAGGCTGATCAGCTTGTCGCTGGCAAAATTATTTTCCTCCTCCCTGACCCGCTGCAGTGACCACCATACCACCATTATCAGTACAATGATAAATCCTGCAATAACTGTAAGATAGATAAGATCAAACCTGTCCTGCCTCACGGTAATCCTGATATCTTTCTCTTTAACATGTTTGAGGAATTCGGAGACACTCGGGACTGTTGTTATAAAAGTGCGTTCGTCCCTGTCGGTAAAGGTGACCCTGTTGCCGGTCAGTTGAAGAGTGATGATCTGGTCGTCGTGAAGTTGCTGTAAAAGGTTACTGTAATCCTGACTTGTGTGTCTGTGCTCCATGAACCAGAGCAGAGCAAAGAAGAGTGCCAGCAGGGTAAAGAGGAAATAAATGAGAAGATTGCGGACCAGGATGGGCATAGCAGTTGCGCCTCATGGGAAAAAGAATATTTTCATGTCTTTGGAGAGTATAAGAAATAAGCCGACAGGATGCAAACCCTGCCGGCTTATTTTTCTTTTCCGGGGTTAGACGCTTTCTTTCTCCTGCAACGGACAGAAGTGGAGGAGAGGTAATTACCAGTTTTCTACATTCCGCTCACTGCTCTGAACCATCCTGCTGCGAGTTGCAGGGGGCCTCCTGCCTGAAACATTGCACTGGCAAGACAGGCTACACTCCATATGCCGATCAACCCTGCACAGGCGGCAATTGATCCAATGATAACCTTATCAACTTCCGAGGAAACGGTAGTCTGGCTCTTGTCCTGGGTTCTTACCTGGCTTCGTGATTTTGCGATTGTTGTATCGTTCATGATATCTCTCCGTAGTTAAAGAAAGTGTTTCTGGTTATCGTATGTCTTTTTTATAGCACAATGCGTGCCAAATGCTTATCGACGGCTTGTCGTAATAGAATAAATAAATGTAAGATACCGGTATTTCAATTATTAAAAATTTTCTTCGTTGGGAGTTCGATGCAGAGGGATACATGAAAAATGCGGGACACTTCAACGCGAGTGTCCCGGTAAATGTCCCAAAAGTGTAGCTGCGGGACAGTTGTGGGACAGTTGGGGCTGGAAGGGTTGCAGCGGGGTACAGGCAAACAATCTCGCAGCGAGGCATCAGCGTGGACGCTTGCAACACTGCGATCCAAGTAAACCACCAGGTAATGAAGCTGAGGTTCAGCGGCAATTAAAAAAATAGTGGCAGTTCAGTTCTTGATTCGATAGCGCTGCATTTGCCGGTACAGAGTGGAGCGGGCAATTCCCAGTAGTTTGGCGGCCTTTGCCTTGTTGCCTGCGGTAATCCTGAGGGCATGTATGATTTTTTCATCTTCTCTCATCTGACGCGAGTCCTCCGGGAGGGACCTGCTCCTCTCATCATCCTGCATGGATGACTGAGGCGTGGACTGGATGACAGGTTTTTCTCTGTCCTGTATACCCTCTATTTCCTCCGGAAGATGTTCCCGCAGAAGTATTGAACCACCACAGAGAACAGATGCTCTTTCCATGACATGTCTCAGTTCCCGGACATTTCCCGGCCATGGATATGAGGTAAGGCACTCCATCGCCTGGTCGGAGATAGTGAAAATTTTCTTATCAAGCTGTTTGCAAAACATTTTCAGGAAGTGATTGGCAAGAAGGGGTATACCTTCGATTCTTTCACGCAGGGGCGGCAGTCTGACTTCAATGACTTTGAGCCGATAATAGAGATCCTCCCGGAATTTCCCCTCTCTGACCATCTTCTGGAAATTCACGTTGGTGGCGGCAATTACCCTGACATCAACCTGAATCGAATCATT
>JAFDME010000151.1 GCA_019306075.1 Deltaproteobacteria bacterium
CCATGGAAGACCATGAGCTCGAACCTCTATTCCCTGGCGGCACAGGTGCTGGAATCCGGGGCGACTCCGCTTTGCATCGGTATCGTCAAAGACGAACTGAAGACCCTGCAATCGCATCTGTCCGAGGCACTCCGGGCGGATGTCATTATCACCTCCGGTGGCATGTCCAAGGGCAAGTATGATCTGGTCCAGGAGACCTTCGCCTCGTTGGGGATGGACATGAAGCTTTCGCCCCTCCTCGGGAAACCCGGGAAGCCATCAATATTCGGTAAAATCGGCGACAATCTCGTTTTCGGACTACCGGGTAGCCCCACGGCCGCGATGATCTCCTTTGAGGAGTTCATAAAACCGGCTCTTCTCAAAATGATGGGTCATTCAAATGCCCC
Source organism: Deltaproteobacteria bacterium (assembly GCA_019306075.1). Classification (GTDB taxonomy): domain Bacteria; phylum Desulfobacterota; class Desulfobulbia; order Desulfobulbales; family Desulfocapsaceae; genus Desulfomarina. The sequence goes on from JAFDME010000151.1 coordinate 387, forward strand.
CATGTCCGTCAAGAAGGAAACGGATGCAACCCATTTGCCTTAAATGACAAATTTGATTGTGGCCATACGTTGCATTCTCGAACTCATCATAAGCACCGATTATGCTGCGGGGACTGCGGACACCTATTTGGACCCAGGCTGCATTTCATGAATGGAAATAAATAAAAAAATTTAACAGGCATGATGCTCAGCCCTCAGGATGCGTTTGAGGATCTTACCGGTCGCGCTCTTAGGCAATTCATCCACCAGATACACTTTGCTGGGAACTTTGTAGGCGGCCATATTCTCACGGCAGTAGGCGATAATCTCCTCACTGGTCGATTGTGCACCGTCTTTGAGAATGATGGAGGCGCAAACAGCCTCACCCTTTTCCGGGTGGGGGATGCCGTAAACGGCAAGCTCTTTGATTGCCGGATAACGATAGAGGTAGTGTTCGACCTCGGCGGGCCAAATTTTGAAACCGGCCGCATTAATCATGTCCTTGACACGGTCCACGATGTAGACGTAGCCATCTTCGTCCTTCTTCCCGATATCGCCCGAGTGAAGCCAGCCATTGCGCAAGGCGTTGGCGGTATCTTCGGGTTTGTGCCAGTAGCCTTTCATAACACCGGGGCCCTTGATACAAATTTCACCCCATTCTTCCGGTCCGACCTCAGCATCGACTTCGTTCATGATCTTGATTTCAAAGTTTTCGCAGGGAGTTCCAATACTTCCGAATTTGTGGCAGTAATCATGATTGTAGCATGCAAAGGGGGAAGATTCGGTGAGGCCGTAACCTTCATAGATGGTGCGCCCGAAGCGTTCCTTCCACTTGATGGAAATCTCTTCGGGCATCGTGGCTGCAGCAGAGAAATCATAGCGGATGGACGAAAGATCGTACCCCGAGAGTTCCATGTTAAGCAGATTGATAAAAATGGTCGGTACGGCGAAAAACATGGTCACACGATTCTTCTCAAAGGATTTCAGCACTTCGTCGGGAACGAAACGGCGGTACAGGATCAGGGTCGAGCAGGTATTGAAGGTTCCGTTCATGATGAAGTTTTGCCCAAATACATGAAAAAGCGGCAAAAACAAAGACATGCGATCTTGGGCGGTGAACCCAGCATGGTGAGCGGCGGCCCAGGAATTGGAGACCACGTTGCCATGCGAGAGGGTCGCTCCCTTGGGAAATCCAGTGGTCCCCGATGTATAAAGAATCACAGCGCTTTCTTCACGATCCAGATCAGCGGCCTTAAGCGCCTCGGGCGCTTCTTCTATCCAGACGTCGATGGTTGGATTGCCCTGCGCATCACCTTCACAGATAAGAACATGTTGCAGGTCGGGATAGTCTTCACGCTTCACGAATGGTAGCAACTCCCCCACGGTGCAAAGCAGAACGGAGCCGGAGTCATTGAGCATATATTTGAGCTCGGCCGATTTGAGCATCGGATTGATCGACACGGCGATGGCACCGACCTTCAGGGAGGCAACATAACATACGATGAATTCAGGAATGTTCGGCAGATACAGGGCAATCCGATCACCTTGCTGAACACCCTTTTTCTTCATGGCTGATGCCAGTCGGCTCGCTTGTTGGTCTAATTGACCATAGGTGATTTCACGGTCCTCAAAAATGATCGCCGGTTTGTCCGGAAAAATTCTTGCAGCCTGTTCAACATTCTGAGTTACGTTCATTCTGCACCTCCTTTGAGTTTGAGATAATGAAGGAAGAACTCTTGTTACAGATGTTCTGGAGCAAAAAACTAATAAGTTACATATTAGCTAACATAAGGATACATTTCAGCTAATGTGTATCCTCTCGCATAGGACAAGTCAACTCTTTTAAAGTGGCGCTTGGCAAGAGGAAGAATTTTATAAACTACAGGTCGCCCTACTGACTTGGCTCAACGGTGACCTGCTGTTTCTGGATTATTTTCTAACCTGACAAGGCGGAATTTTTTTTAGTATGACTGGATAAGTACCATGGTGCCATCACAGTCACATAATTTCAAAATGCACTCCTCAATTTCTTGATTTTTATGACAGGCTTTCTGGGGTAAGGTACTAATAGCGGTTCTGCATGGCAAAGGGAGCAACACTTGTGGTGAAATTTTTTCTGTGCTTGACATTGATATGGCTTCAATGTAATTATCCTTATGCATGAGCTATATTGTGGCTAATATGTGGCTATTGATGATTCGAGTTATGGGAATCGTGAACGTCATAATCGCATATCGAGAGTGAAAACAGTATTCCTTGTCTGAAGCGCTTCGTAATGTTATTGTGGCTGAAATTTATTTGTGTTGTTTTTTTGTGTTGTTGAGGATTAGACATGGCTTATCGCCATACTAAGATGGCGTAGGCCCACCCACCCACCACTTAAAAGAGGTGTCCGATGAAGAGAACATTCGTCCCGTCCCTGCTCGTTCTGTTTATTGTCTGTGTGCTTGCCAGTCCTCTGTTGGCTGCGGAAAAGAAAAAAGATCCGCTGGCCAACTGGAAGACAAAATTTGATTATTCGAAAGCTGAATATACCTATATTTTGTCGAACATTTCTCATCCGGTTATTCAAGGAGTAGCGAACGGTTACAACATTCGCGACTCGCTCTGGAAAAAATCAAACGGCCGTATCTATGTCGATTACCGGCCACTGGCGCAACTCGGCGGTGAGAAGGATGTCATCTCCAAGCTGAAGATCGGTGCGGTCCAGGGGATGCTGGCATCATCAGTTGCCTCGGCCAACATTGCCGACAAACTTGGCATCGTCAACCTGCCCTACGTCATCGACACCTATGACAAGCTTGAGCAGTTCCGCAGCAACCCGGAGCTTTGGGGTCCATACAGCAAGAGTGCCATGTCCGCAGGCCTGATGGTGACCGACATTGTCAACTACGGCCAGTACGGTTGGGCGACCACGACTCCGGTGCGCAGCCTTGCCGATGCAAAAGCGGTTAATTTCAGGATCGCCGAGGCCCCGGTCAACATCGACGTGTACAAAACCTGGAACCTCAAATTTACGGTCATGCCTTGGCCGGATGTCCCCCAGGCACTGCAGACCGGGGTTATTAATGGCCTCGACCATACCGCAATCGTCTGCAATATCACCAAAAAGTTCACCATCGCCAAATACTTTACCGAGTTGAACTATGCACAGGGGCTTTTTGTCCATCTGGTTAACAAGCGCTGGTTCGATAAACTGCCGATGGATCTGCAAAAAATCTTCCTTGACGTCATCGCGGAAGAGAGCGCCAAGACCCGTGGTCTAACTAGAGAACAGCAAGATTCTCAGATTGCCAAAGCCAAGGAGGCAGGCGTTGAATTCTTCCAGCTTTCAGTGGCGGACAAAGCAACTCTGGTGAAAGAAGCCGCTCCGGTTTACTCCTCATGGGGTAAAAAAATCGGTGCCGACTACCTGGCAAAAGTTCAAAGCACACTGAAATAGAAATCATTAAATCATCTCTATTGATATGAGCCGGGGAGCCCTGCTCCCCGGTTTTTTTATTCTCAGGGTCAAGGCACATGCTGAAAAAAATAATTCAAAACATTGATCGCGCCTTTTCAATCGCTGAGGAATGGTCCCTTTTGCTTGCGGTCTGTATCGCCCTGGTTGTCGCCATGGCCAATGTCCTGCTGCGCAAACTGACCAACGATGTCAACCTCTATTGGTCGGATGAAGTAGTTCGCAAAACGATCTATTTCTCGACTTACATTGGCTGCCTCGTCGCAGTTCGCCGCCGCTCTCTGATTCGCATCGATGCCCTGCCGCAAATGGTTCCCGAACTTAAAAAATACTTGAACATGTTTGCCCACACCGCCACCCTGATTTTTGCCGGAACTCTGGTTTATCTGGGCTCGAAGATGATGATCATGATGTATGAAGATGAATACGCTCGAACCAGCAGCCTGCAAATCCCTGAATGGATATTCTATGCCGTATTACCAGTCATGGGAGCGATGATGTTTTTCCGCACCCTGCTTGTCATGTACGAAGACTTGAAGGAGGGGGCGTTACCAGCCGAGGACCGCTCACCTTGATCCTGCCTGAATTGCCTTAATAATTTTTATGGACTCCAACTATTTAATTATCCTGTTCATGCTGCTTGGCTTGCTCGCTACGACCGTGCCTGTCTTCATGGCGTTGTTCTTTACCGGAACCGTCGGACTGGTGTTCATGCTCGGCATTGACGCGCAGATTGTTATAGAAGTGCTCTACCGCAGTATGGATAAATTTGCCCTGGTGGTAGTGCTTTTCTTCATCCTCTGCGGCAACATCATGACCACCGGCTCGATTGTTCAAAAACTGATTAAAACGGCCAATGTTATGGTCGGCTTTCTGCCCGGCGGGTTGGCGATGGCTGGCGTATTAGCCTGCGGTTTCTTTGGTGCGATATCCGGATCGACGGTCGCCACCGTTGTCGCCATTGGCGGCTTCATGATTCCGGCATTAATCGAAAATGGCTACGATGAGAAATTTTCCGTCGGCATCATGACCACCGCCCCCAATCTGGGAATCATCATTCCGCCATCAATCGCCATGATCCTCTATGCCATGGTCAGTAACGATCAGATTGAGGCTCTGTTTTTGACCGGCTTCATACCGGGCATCATGATCATGTTCATGACGAGCCTGTACGCCTACTTTTATTGTAAAAAAAGAAACTACGAAACTCTGGACAAACCGAGTTTCAAGGAGATCGTTGCGGTTTTCAAAGAGAGCTTCTGGGCTCTGTGCCTGCCGGTACTCATCTTCGGCGGCATCTATTCGGGTGTATTCACCGCGAATGAAGCAGCTGTCGTGGCCTGTTTTTATGCGTTTATTGTCGAGGTTTTCATTCACAAAGACATGAAAATCAAGGACATCAAACAGATCATTATCTCCTCAGCAGTCACCTCTGCGACCCTTCTTATAATTGTCGCCGGGGCATCAGTGTTCGGCGAGTATCTGACCTTTGAGCAGATTCCAGACAAAATCGCCACGGCTGTGGTTAGCCAAATCTCGTCACCCTGGGTTTTTTTGCTGGCCGTCAACATCATGCTACTGGTCGTCGGAATGTTCATGGATATCATCTCGGCAACCCTGATCCTGACGCCGATTTTCTTGCCACTGCTTGCTTCTTTCGGTATTGACACCATGCATTTCGGCCTGCTGATGACCATCAACCTTGGGATCGGCTACTGTACTCCACCCTTGGGCGTCAGTCTCTATATCTCCGGCGCTGTGGCTGGTAAAAACCTGGTTTACGTCTCGAAGGCGGTACTGCCTTTTCTGATAATTCAGACTGCAATTCTGCTGATACTGACCTATTGGCCCGATCTGGTCCTCTTCTTACCGCGTCTGGTTTATGGTGGATAGTTTTCTGACTGTGCAAGGTATTACCCCAAGGATACTGATTATTCTTGGGCCCGAACACAGGTGGTTGCCATAGATATGTCACTGGCCTATGTTTTCACGATTTTTAAAAATCTGCCAAAGCAACCATTATAGCTCACTTGCCACCGCCTATTATCTGAATAAGGATCTCAGACAATTATGGTTTCAGAAAAACAAAACTATGGATTACGTGACATGAGTTTCTTCAAACTAAAAATTCTTGGACTTCATTAAACAAAGTATGCTTTTATCGGATTAACCAAAACGATAATCAGGAGACAATATGAAACAATTAACGAAAATTGGTGTCATTGGCGCCGGAAACATGGGCAGCGGGATTGTCCAAAAAATTGCCCAGGAAGGGCTTTCCGTTGTCATGGTCGACACCCAGGAGATATTTGTACAAAAAGGCCTTGCAAACATCAAGTCACTGCTTCAGGCAGGGGTTGAACGGAGAATATTTTCGCCTGCCCAAATGACAGCAACTCTTTCCAGGATCACTGCAACAGTTGATTTCAATCAGGTTGCAGACGCTGATCTGATCATAGAAGCAGTTTTTGAAGATAAGGGTGTTAAGACAGCTCTTTTTCAACAGCTCGATGCCATTTGCGACGAACACACTATTCTTGCCACCAATACCTCAAGCTTCTATGTTCGAGAATTCGCTGAAAAAATCAATCGGCCAGACCGATTTGTCGGGCTTCATTATTTTTACCACCCAGCAAAAAACCGTCTGCTTGAAGTGATCCCCCATCAGGGAACAAGTCCAGCAACTGTGGAAATAGCCAAGATGTTTGCAAAACTTCATGGCAAGACAGCTATTACAGTCAAGGACGCACCGGGCTTTGCCGTTAACAGATTTTTCGTACCATTCTTAAACGAAGCTACACGAATGCTCGAAGAAAACCTCGCTAATATCCCTACTATTGAAGCAGCTGCCAAGCGCGCCTTCAAAATCGGAATGGGGGCATTTGAATTGATGAATGTTACCGGCATTCCCATTGCGGTTCATTCTGCTGACACCCTTGGCCGGGAACTAGGACCGTTCTATGCCACCTCCGTGACTCTTCGAAAGCAAATGGAAAAAAAGGAAAATTGGGATCTTTCAGGTCAGGTTGATGAATCGAAACTAGAAAAGATTGAGGACAGATTCCTTGGTATTTGTTTAGGTGTTGCGGCTGCTTTGGTAGATGAAGGAGTGGCTTCTGTTGAAGATACGGATCTGGGGGCAAAAATCGGGTTGAGATGGGTGAAAGGCCCATTTGAAATCATGAATCGAATCGGAATCACCAAAACGTATCAGGTAGTTGAGGCTGTTGCCCTGAAATATGCTGATTTCGCGGTCCCTGAAATTCTGAAGAAACACAAACAGACCGGTAAACCATTTGATTTTCGATGGGTTGATATGCAGACCAAAGATCAGGTTGCATATATCACCATCAACCGTCCGGAGGCGATGAACGCCCTGAATGAAGCGGTTGTTCGGCAGCTTGAAGAAAGATTCTCTGAGGCGGAAAGCAATCCAGATATCAAAGGTATTGTCATTCAGGGGGCAGGCAAAGCCTTCGTGGCTGGTGCTGATATTCGCTATTTCATCCAAAATATCAAGAATGATCGCATTGACGATATAGTGGCATTTACCAGAGGCGGGCACGAACTTTTGCTCCGTATCGAAAATTCAACCAAACGAACCATAGCTGTACTGGATGGACTTTCTCTCGGCGGTGGCAGTGAATTGGCTTTGGCTTGTCAAACAATTGTTGCGACTTCAGCCGGTTCGATGGGATTTCCGGAAACGGCAATCGGTATTATCCCCGGTCTTGGCGGCATGCTTCGGACAGCCCGTCAGATCGGAACGGAGCTGGCAAAATATTACGTTTTTACAGGTAGGACAATCAGCGCCCAAGACGCATATGACCTTGGTATTGTATCAAAAATAATAAATCCACAGGATCTTGAAAAGACTATTCTGGAAATTTGTAACGGACCAATACCGGATAAATACAGGTCAAGAAAACTGCCGGAACGGTTTGCAGAATTGGCCAAAGTTTGCTCACCGGATAATGTCAAGGCCCTCCTGGCTGGTTTAAAACCGGAGGGGATATCCGATGACCTGGCGGAGAAGACTCTGAAGATTATCTCCCGCAAAGCACCTTTGGCTCTGTTGAAGGCTGACGAGCTTATAGATGCTCAGCAGAAAGTGACAATACCAGAAGCCATAGAGCTAGAGCTCGGCGAGCTTAACTCTATCTTTTCTACAGAGGATGCCCTTGCCGGTCTTTCGTCGGTTGGGGGTAAGCCTCCTCAATATCAGGGTAAGTAGCACGTTAATAATTGATG
>JAFDME010000152.1 GCA_019306075.1 Deltaproteobacteria bacterium
CTCTGATGCCACAGAACTTGAAATTGAACTGGATGACTTATCACCATGATCTTGATCGCTGCCTTTTTGAAAAAGATATAAAAAAACGATAATAATCAACAGAGCCAGCAATCCACCAACGAAATAAAGCAGAGCATTCGATTTATTTTTCACACGGGACCGGGGCCTGGATTCCAGTTTATGATATTTCATCAGCATGTTACAATCATAGGAAGCAGCAAAGAGGGAGTAATTTTACAAGCTGTACCTGAGGCTATTAATACTTTCAGGTTCCGGTTAAGGGTACCTTGTAAAATTTTTAAATTTAAAACAAAAACGATCAAAACAGGGACGCCTGTAATTGATGCAAAAGATACCCTATGACAGTTACAAAGTCACGAGAGAAGAGAAAGAAGATGCTGCAGTTATTTTAACCATTCAATTCGCGCACTGGAGCTGCTTTTCATTTCATCCTCTTCTATTACACAATTTTAATGCTTGACTAGGGTGCAGGAAGGAACTATTTTGACATGTCCGAAAAAATCAGAATTTAAGTAAAAGATATAATAGGTTATATGTATTATTCATTCACAATTTTGGAGGAACACAAATGGTTATTTCTGTAGTTGGACATTCAAACCCTGATACCGATTCTGTAACCGCTTCAATTGCTCTTGCAGCTTTTTTCACTGCCCAGGGCCAGGAGGCTCAGGCCTGTATGCAGTCAGCTGCCGGTGATTTGAATCCGGAGTCACAGGTAGTACTTGAAAAATTTGGCCTTGACACTCCGGTTGAAATCAGTGATGCGGCGGGGAAAGATATTGCGCTGGTTGACTTCAGTGATCTGGCTCAAGCTCCTGCCAATCTGGCTGATGCCAATGTGGTTGCAGTTGTAGATCATCACAAAGTTGGAGACCTGACAACCAACAGTCCAATTCTTTTTCGGGCAGAGCCGGTTGGCTGTACCGGTACCGTCCTCTGTAAAATGTTTAAGGAAGCCGGTATTGCCATCCCGAAAAATGTTGCAGGGGGCATGCTTGCAGCAATTTTAAGTGATACAGTTAATTTTAAGTCACCAACCTGCACCGATGATGATAAAGTCGCTGTTGCCGAGCTGAAAAAAATTGCCGATGTGGCTGATACTGATGCGCTGTTTATGGATATGCTCAAAGCCAAATCTTCTGTAGCCGGTGTTCCTGCCAAAGATCTTCTTTTCAGAGATTATAAAGACTTTGATATGAACGGTAATAAAGTCGGGGTTGGACAGCTCGAATTGGCAACTCTGGATCAGGTCGCTGATATTCGTGGCGATCTTATGGGAGCGATGGAAGAGGCAAAGAGTGATGGACGGCATTCAGTTCTTCTTATGCTTACCGATGTTGTTAAAGAAGGTACAGACCTTGTTGTTCTGTCCGATGATCCTGCGCTGGTTGAGAAGGCTTTTGATGGAAAGCTTGAAAACAACGTTATGTGGATTGACGGCATGATGAGCCGAAAAAAGCAGACGGTTCCGAATCTGCAGAGCGCGTTTGGCTGTTAAGGTAATTGCGCACCGGCCAACAGGCTGGTAATTAAGGATCTGCCGGCAGTCGCTGCCGGAACAGTCGGGGGGAGTTACTCTTTAAGGAGTCAGCTCCCCCTTTTTTAATAATTTGGCCTGATTGGAATAAAATTAGCCTTGAAGCTGTTAGTTATTTGATTAGAAGAATTTATTCTGCTGGACTTTTCAGTTGCCAGATTCTGTTCAAGATCTGATTTCACAGTGATGAGTTTTTTTATCCTGCCTGCTGTATTCCCCTGTTTGTCGTTTTGCTTCTGAAGCTTGCCTATCTGGTTGTCAACCGATTTGATCCTGTCCTCAATAACCTCTATTTTTCTTGAGTTGTCGCTATACCACCTGCCGGATTTTCGGAATTTGATGGAAAGCTGACCGAGATATTTACCTCTTGCACCGGTCTGGCTTATCAGGCTGTTTCCCGAGATAGAGGGAGAGAGGTTACCGCGCTTTCTGTCAGCGGTAATGATCAGGTCTATTTGCGGAAATAACTGCACGATTGAATGTATATCAGAAGAGGGCAGATTTGAGAGAAGAACCACAATGTCAGCCAGTGATTCAAGATCCTGCAACTGTCTGCGCAAAGGACCCTGCCAATCCTTTATTACAGCCCACTGACTGTTTTGACTGCTCTGTCCGGTTATACCAACTACTCCAACAGTGAGCCCGCCAATATCTTTTACTATGTAGGGCTTAAACAAGGCTTTTCCGCTGCTGTCAAAAATATTAACTGAAGTCCATGGGTAATGATTCTCTGCAGATGATTCAAAAAAGTCTTTTCCGGCGGTCAAATCACTGGCGCTGACAGCTATAGCATCATAGCCCATTGCGCTATATGATTGAATAATAGTTTTTGCAACAGTCATCTCAGATTTGTTTCTGACCTGGGACCCGCTCCTTTTAAAGAGGAGATTTCCGGAATCAACTATCAGTGGCGGGAGTGCTGATACAGCTTTTATCTTCCTGATAAAATCAGATTTGCCGGACAGTCCGCCCAGCTTTTTTAATTTTCAGCCGCACGGCTTTGTCTCTCCCGAAACATTATTGGAGAACAATAGAGTAAGTGAAGTCTGCTTGTCTGATGCGAAAGCAGAACATGAAATAGTTGTCAGGAGAAAAAGGAACGCAAGTAAAATTGATTTCATAGTCTTAGGCCGAATAAGTCGGAATTTTAAAATGCTTGGATAAGTACCATAGTGCTATACATAGGCACATAATTTCAAAAAACACTCCTCAAGTTCTCGGAGTCTATGCTTTCATGTTTTTTATGACAGGCTTTTTGGAGTAAGGTAAATTGTCTTAACGATCAGTTATCAGAATCAAGAATTCTTTATTACCCTTAGGTCCAAGAAGAGGAGATTCCGTGACACCTTTACTTGTAAGACCGGATAGTTCAATAAAATTTTCTATTCTTTTGATGGAGTCAAGATGCAGCCCGGCATCCCTTACTACACCTCCCGGTTCAATCTGGTCTCGGGGCAATTCAAATTGAGGCTTTATAAGAGCGAGTATGGAAACAGTTTCATCAAAGAGGGGCAGGAGAGGAGGGATCAGTTTGGTGATTGAGATAAAGGAGGCATCAATAACCGCAAGGTCTATATTCTCGCTGATATCAGCACGGGTAATTTTACGGGCATTGAATCTCTCGAAAACCACCACTCTTTTATCCTGTCGTATTTTCCAGGCAAGCTGCCCATAAGCAACATCAACCGCGTACACTTTCGCGGCATCATGCTTAAGAAGACAATCAGTGAACCCACCGGATGAAGCCCCAATATCTATACAGATTTTTCCCGCAGGAGCAATTTGAAAAAAAGATAACCCTTTTTCAAGCTTCAGCCCTCCACGAGAGACAAAAGGACATTTGACTTTGACTCTGAGTAGAGCATCAGTGCAAATCAACTGACCAGGTTTGTCTGCAACGACCTCATCGACAAGAACTTCGCCCGCACCAATAATTGCACGGGCGCTTTCTATATTCAGCGCATATTTTTTTTCGATGAGCAGTTGATCAAGACGGGTTTTCACCTTCAGAGCCCAGTGTCAGAATCAAAGTTTGTCGAGTTTTTCTTTGGCAGTGCCTGCTTCAGGAGATGATCCGTGCTGCTTAAGAATTTTTTTATAGATCACCTTAGCAGTCTGTTTGTCTGATAATTTCTCAAAAGAAATCCCCTGTCGCAGCATGGCAGCAGGAGCGAGACTATCCTTAGAATGCTGAGATATAATCTTTTGATACTGCATAATTGCCTTATCATACTCCTTCTGCTTGAACAGACACTCGCCCATCATGAAACGGGCCCGTACAGCATCTTTAGAGGTGCTGGTCGCGATGGTCTCAAAGGCGGTGTAAGCGGAATCAAGCTTATTTTTATCAAACAACTTTCTGGCGGAGGCAAGATCATCAGCAGGTGGAGTGCTTTGCTTGACAACTGCTGTCGCAGGTTGCGCAATATTAGCAGTGGAAACCGGTTTTTCATGTTTTACCACGGCTTTTGCCGGTTTTCGCGGGGAGGTTGGCACTACTTCAGAGACTTTGAATGTGATCTTTTTTTTGCCGGAACGAATATGCTTTGCTCCGGAGCCGGCAATCCCTGCAGCACTGCTTGCTCTTGCAGCTTTCGCGTTAGCCTCTTTAGCAGCACGGGCAGCTTTCTGAGCACGCCGTTCAGCGTCTTTTATCCTGGCATCCTGAATTGCCTGCAGATTTTCATTCTGTAATCGAATTTTTTCGTCCAGCTGCCGAAGTTCCTGCTCTTTATTGAGCTGTCCAGCTTCAAAGCGCTGTACGAGCTCTTCTCTCTTTTCAGCTTCATTCCGGGCTATTGTTGTTATATTTTGCTCCAACTCCTTATTTTGTTCCTTCAACCGATTATTGAGGTGGATTGTTTCCTCAAGTTGACTTTTAAGCTCAAGCATTTCAGTTCCAAGTTGATCAACCTGTCCTGAAGATGCAGCCTGACGCTTCTGCAACTGGCCAACCGTCGTCGATTTAAGATCTTCTATCTTTTTATTTACAATTCGCAACTGATAGCGAAGATCATCTACATCACTTTGAGCAGCGCACTGAAGAAGAAGTGGAGAAAAAGCGCAAATCAGCAGGAAATTCAGAGTAGATTTTTTCATAATATGCGTTGATAGTTTATGTTTTGGTTATCTGGACCATTGCGGGTATGTCTGGCTTCCCGGCAAATTTAAAATGCGTCTTTGGTAAGATCCGTTTTTTAGTATAGCGTATATGTGATTATCTTTGCCATCCCGTTTTGCAAATATAATCTGATTTCCATCCGGAGACCACGCAGGAGATTCATGATGGCTGAGGTCTGTTGTTAATTGAACAGGTTCGCCTCCTTCCAGTGGTTTAAGCATAAACAGCTGGTAAACACCATCCCGTAAACTGGAATAAACGATAGTATTATCAGTCGGGGACCAGTTTGGTTCAGCATTTTCAATCCCTTCAAAGGTTAATCTGTTAATTTTTCTGGATTTAAGATCCATATGATACAGTTGCGGTTTGCCGCTTCTGTCTGAGACAAAAACGATATGATTGCCGTCAGGAGACCAGGTAGGGGAGACGTTAATACCTGTTTTTCTTGTCAGCTGTTCTATGATTTTCCCCTTACTGTCAAGAAGAAACAGATCGGGAGTACCGCTTACGGAAAGTGTAAGGATCATATATTTTCCATCAGGAGACCATGCCGGTGCCAAATTAAGCCCCTTCCGACGGGAGAGCACACGAGTGGTCCTGGACTGCCGCAGATCAGTAATATATAAATTCTGATTACCTGTATGATAAGAAGTATAGGTAAGAAAGTTTCCGCCGGGTTTAAAACGCGGCGAAACCGTGAGATTCCTGTGCCGGGTTATTTGTCGTACTTTTTTTCCAAGTATATCTGTCAAATATACTTCCTTTATTTTTTTTACTCTGGAAACGTAGACGATTTTGCTATTTGCAATACCCTCATTACCGGTGAACGTTTTAATAATATGATCACAGAATTTATAGAGCATCTCCTCTTTCTTTTTCCTCGATCCCGAAAAGGATTTGCCCATTATAATTTCATCGCTTGCAACATCAAGCAGTCTCATTTCAAGCTTCAAACTATCACCGCTGGCGGTATACTGACCGAGCACAGCATAGTCAACTCCCTGTTTCTTCCAGTCGGCAGTGTGGCTGCCGCCATAGTTCTTTGTCGGTAAAATAGAAATTATACCATGAAATTTTAATGCTTTGGCTAATGTGTCTGCAAGTTTACTGCCGCGGCTCTTATTTTGATTTGCTGTGTTTTTACTGGTAAACCAGGGCACAGCCATATTTATTTTGCGGGTTTCCGGTGCTGTAATATCAAGATAAACACGACCGGCAGCAATTGCGGAATGAGCGGGAAAGAGCAGCAGTAAAGCTAGCAACAGGCTTGTTTTTATAGAATTGATCAGGCTTTTATTCATCTGTTATTGGAGAGTTGTATAATTATATTTATGCAGAATCATCCTTAAAAATTAATTCCGCCTGGTTTAAATTTCAAACCGATTTCATATCTCTGTTTTTTCATAGCGGGAGGAATAGGCGGGAACGGGCTTGCCGCCTTGATCGTTTTGGAAACGAACTGATCAAACATCCTGTCTCCGGATTTATCCTCAAAGAACATGTTCGCTATTTTTCCATTTTTACTTATAGTTATCACAACAACAGCCGTCAGGTTCGGATTTTTCTGCATATACTCAGGCAATGACCAGAACTGTTGCAATTGACCATTAATGGCTGCCAGGTAGCGTGCCTCAATGAGATTCGAACTCCCTCCGACGCTTTTTCCCCCGCCGGCACCACCATTTGAAGGGGTTCTGACTGTCGATGGTGCGGCAACTGTATTTTTGATTAAATTGCGCTCGCGCTCGAGTGCTTCCTGCGCTTCCTTTGCAATTTGTTTTGCGAGCTCTTCATTCTGAATTGCATTAGCAAGTTTTTGCCTTCTTTTTCTGGCAATCTCTTTTGACCGGCTGTTGTCAGGTTTTGTAACAGTTTTATGAACTTTCTTTATTTTTTTCTTTTTTAGCGGTTTAAGGGATATAGCTTTTACGGGTGCAGTTTTTGACGTTTCAAGTTGATCAGCAATGGGCGCAGTTTTTCTGCTTTTAACCGGAACCGGCCGCGAAGACTTATCAGCAATTTTCTGCCGGGCAGCCTGCGGTGGAGGAGATGACTGGGGAGCAGGTTCGGTGATATTGATAAGACTGACAGTATATATATCTGCAAATCGGGGCTTTTGGTGGAATAAATTGGGCAGATAAATTGCACCAACTATAAACAGGAGATGAATTCCAATAGCAAAATTAAGGGGTATTTTCCATTGGTTTTCGTCCATATATGTAATTCGATATTCTTTTGACACAGTTTATTTTTTTTCAGGTGGCTTTGTTATCATACCAATTTTATCGAAACCGACATTTTTTATATCTGCCATAACACCAACAACAATACCGTAAGGTACACTCTTATCAGCCCTGAGAAAAAGCGGTTGGTCTTTATTAATCTGATAACTTTTTTCTAATTCCTGAATCATCAGCGCCCGGACCTGCGGCACATTATTAATGCTTATTTCACCGTCCTTGCTGATCGTCAAAACCAGGGGTTTTTCCTCCTGTCTCAGTGATTTTGCCGTAGTTTGAGGCAGATCAACATTGAGTCCCTGCGTCATCATGGGGGCTGTGATCATAAAAATGATCAACAATACCAGCATGACATCAACGAGGGGAGTTACATTTATGTCTGAAACCAGACCTCTTCTACAGTTTCCTCTAGTCGGACCCATATCTGCTATATCCTGCTCAAAAGCTCTCTTTCTACAAGATTAAGAAAGTCGGTGGAAAAATCTTCGATTTCCCCGCCGATTATATCAAGTTTACTGGAATAATAGTTATAAAATATAACTGCTGGGATTGCGACAGCGAGTCCTGCTGCAGTTGCAACCAATGCTTCGGAAATTCCGGGCGCAACAACCGCAAGTGACGCTGATCCTCTCTGTCCTATATCATGGAATGAGACTACAATTCCCCAGACCGTACCAAAAAGCCCTATAAAAGGTGTTGCACTTCCGGTAGTGGCAAGAAATGGCATGCTGCGGCTCAGTTTATTAAATTGCTGGGATTCAGCTTTTCTTACCGTACGCTTTAGATTGTCCATGGTGGCAAGTTGCATATCGAGAGTCTCCAGAGGCATGTTGGCCTCTTTCCTGCTCCTGATCTTATTTATCTTCTGAAGTTCACCGAAACCGGCGATAAAAACGCTGGCCTCGGGACTGTATTCAAATTCCTCAGCAGCCTCATTTGCCGCATTGAGATCTGTGGAACTCCAGAACGTTTCAAGAAAATCCTCAGAGTCTAGCCGAACTTTTTTAAACAATCGACTCTTTGTAATAACAATAGTCCACGAAATTATTGAAAAAACAAGGAGGGTAAACATAACAAGCTGGCCCACCGGGCCTGCATGAAGAATCATATCT
>JAFDME010000153.1 GCA_019306075.1 Deltaproteobacteria bacterium
ATCGCTGCTCCCGAGTCCTGGGGGAGAACAAAACGCTTCAGGGGCGTCCATCCGGTAATTTCTCCCTGTTGGTTTACCTCTGGTTTTGTTGTTGACAGATAACCGATAACACCATTTGGTAAAACAGAATTATCGATTGCAATCGACCTCCCAGGGGTCAGTACCACACCACTGCTGCCACGGGGGGGACGGCTGTCTCCCCAGGTGAAAAAAATGAAACGACGGTTATGATGCAAAATTCTCTGCAGATCTTTCGGATGATTGTTCAGGTAACTGCGGATTGCAGGAACAGTAACCTCTTCCAGAGGGATTTCTTTTTCATCCACCAGCAATTTGCCGATACTGTCGTATTCCAGCCCGTTAGAAGAGGCAAACCGGACTGTTTTAAGAGAATTATCCGGCAGTCTTATTCGACCGGACCCCTGGACATGGAGGAGAAAGGCATCAAATGGATCCCTTAGCCATGCCAATTCATAGCCTTTAAGGAGACCGTGTTTTTCAATTTCTCCCCGACTCCAGTAACTGTGGAAAACATTGTCAACGAGTCTTCCAGTGCGGGGCTTGCCGTTATCGTCTGTCTCCATGATCAGATCGTCAGGAGGAGAATAGATCGGATACAGATACGGTTCATTTCTGGTCAGACTGCCCTTAAAGACAGGTTCATAGTATCCGGTGACCAGCATCTCCCTGCCTCTTCTGTTTTTCCTGCCTCCCGCCTGGTAAATGTCGTAATTTTCTGTGATGAAATCGTGTAAAGTTACGGGGTTGGGGTTCTGCCGGATCATATTTGCAAAATTGCGGAGAGATTTTCGTAACTCATCTGCAGAGGGAGTTTTCTCTGCCGGGAACACCTCAATGTTGCTGTTATGCTTTTTTAGAAATTCAATTTGACCCTGAATCGCGGAAAGAAGCGAGCTGGTGTCCATATCGTCGGAGAAATCCGGTGCCATGTCTCCACTGGCAGAGTGCAAATGTTTATATGAATGTGAACTGAAGAATGAGTAAAGGAAAAATAGAAGAAGAGAGAGCAAAAAAAGAGGCAGAAAAACTTTTAGTGACGATGGCTGGAACATATGATTCCGGTTCACTGTTTTTTAAAGGCCTGTGCCATTTCTGCCACTGTCATCGCATATTTGTTACTGTGATTGTACTCTGCTATGGCATGCAGGTTAGGATATCCGGCGACAAACCGTATACCTCCTCCCCAGAGAGGAGATTTTTTCAGTCCTATGATTGACAGTTGTCCATTATCGGGTGGGGGAACCAGTTTAATATCCTGAATTTCAGCTACCGTGCGCCAGTCTACGCGTCCTTTTCTGCCTCTTTTATAGGCATCTTTAAGTGTGTCCGCTTTCAGCCTGGTTCCAATTTCCGCGAATATCGGTGCATGCAGGACCCAGTTGAATTCTTTCAGGTAGTTGCCAATGGATGCAAAAATATCAGCTTCGGATGAGATAAGGTCACGTTTTGAATCGGCATTAAAATCAATGGCATATCTATTGAAACTTGATGGCATGAACTGGGCCTGACCAAAAGCTCCGGCATATGAGCCATTGATTGAGAGCGGGTCAATGTTATTTTCTCTGCAGAGCAAAAGGTATTGGATTAACTCATTCCTGAAGAAGTCTGATCTGCGGGGATAGGCATCAAAGAGAGTATTAAAGGTCTGGAAAAGGCTGAATCCGCCCATGTTGGATCCAAATCTCGATTCAATTCCCCATATAGCTACTATGACCTCCCTGTCGACACCGAGCTGCTTCTCGATTTTATCAAACAGCGACTTGTATTTTTTCAGTTCTCTCCTGCCCTTTTCGATCGCAGCTGGCGTTACAAAGAGTGGCTTGTATCTATAGTATGGCTTTGCTTCCCACTGACGGTCCATGAGTATGAGAACCTTGCGATTGATGCGGACATCCTGAAAAAGATTGTGAAGATATTCTTTTTCGAAATGATATCTGGTCTGTAACTCCTGAAAAAGCTGGTGGTATCTGCTACTGCCGAGGTCGATGATCTGGTTGTCGGTGACCTGGAGTGCCGCTTTTGGTGTTTCACCTGCTGACCCTGCAGTACACCATATAAACAGCAGAACAATACTCTGGAAAAGAATGTGAGAGAATTTCCATGAGTAGTTATGGTGTCTAAACATATATGGATATGGCGGATAAGTTTAACATCTCAGGGGTAGGTCAGATTCAACCGGTCCAGAAACTCACTGAACATGGAGGCAGGCATACTGTTAATGCCTGCAGCAGCTGCCCGTCCTCCGCCGGTCGGGAAAAGTTTACAGAGAGTGTCCGCATCACGTCTGTCTGCAAGTGGTGCCCGCAGGCTCACTCGAAGAGTAAGATCCTCATTCTCAACTATGAGAGCATGGGCTGCTGTAGTCTCTTCACGGGCCTTGAGATTTGAGAAAACACCCTGGATTCTTCGGGCCCAGGGAGAACTCGGAAAGAGATACACCCTGTTTCTTCCCTTAACCGGATACTCCTTCTGCTTCAGGGCCATAGCCAGGTCACTGTTAAAACCCTGCCGTAGAGTGTTTAGAAGCGGTGAGGATGAAAAAAAATCAAAAGGGTCTTCAAAGGGCCGTATTGTTCTGTACAGTTTTTCAGGGTGAAAATGAAGATCTTCAATAGTGGCTCCATAACCGTTGTAGTTGAACAGTTCACCCATTTCCTGCAGTTGCAGCGTCTGGGGTCCTGTCAAACCGATTTCGTCAGCCAGCTGTTGCGCCTGCTTATGCAAGTTGTCGCCGAAGGCTCCGCAAATCGCCCAGGAAGCACTCCTGTTATCAAGTGTACTGTTGACCAGGAGTGAGGTACAAGTATCAGCGGAGACATCAATCGTGTGTTTAAGAAGAGGTGATTGAGGTATGCTACCGGCAAAATGGTGGTCAAAATATTCAACTGAGTTGTTATTGCACAGTATTTGCTCAAGAAAATGGCGGTTGGAGTCCAGGGAAATATCAAATACACTGAGGGAGCAGTTCTTCCTGTCAGCCACCCGGGATAACAGGGTGATATCCCTTTTAACCCCGGTGATCAACGATGCTGAAGGTCGAGGTCTGCTCAACCGTATCTGATGAAGAGCAAAGATGCCGTCGGCATCACCATTAAAAATATCGAAGTGCATCATTGTTATTTGTCCGGGGAAATTCAGCTACAAGCCCATTCCCAGCGAAGTCCCAATATTTGCCAGGTCAAAGAGGACAAGATACGTTGTGTCCGCCGGTGTATACTCGGTTGAGAATTTAACCGACCAGCAGAGCGCCCGGTAGGTTAGAAATACGCTCGCCTCGTCGGTCTGATCAAATTCGATTGAGTGCTTTATACTGCCTCCGGCAAACCATTTGTTAAAGATACGTGCCCTGAGCTGTGCGTTAATCTGCTTAATAGCGTCTTCCGGTTGGTAGCTGTAGTCGACACTGAAATAATCGCCCCTGCTGTTGGTATATTCACCTTCCAGAATGTGACTGGCAAAGTTGTTGTCATAAACGTCATAGTAGCTCTTATACGTTAAATTTGCCTTTCTTGTCGGTCGCCACCCCAGCTGGGTATATATATCTGAAAAAGGTTCATCAGATGCTTCGCTCCGGAGATCGTAATATTGATCGATTTTCAGGTAGGCGTATTCACGCAATCTTTCCAGACTCTGCTTGCCGTAGGTGAATGTATTAATAAAGTTGTCGATCCCGTAGGAGATGGCATTTCTCCCATCAACCTGATCAACGTCATCAAAAAATGGCAGGTCTTCCTGGTCAACATCCTGGACATATCCATATTTGATAAAGGGACGTATCTGGTGTACTGCACTTCTGAGAGATTCTCCGCCGGGGAAAAAATCCCGTTCAAGAGTAGTGGCAACTTCCGTTTCAAATTCTGTAAGAAAGCGGTTCTGGGTATCATCTTTATCCCAGTTGGCACCGCCATAGTTCTGGATGGTATAAAAAGTGTCTCTGATACCAAGTTCAGCACGGGACTCAAGATAGGGGCTCAACGGGATGGGAGCGGCGATGGAAGGTCGAAGGTCTATTCTGTTTCCTCCAATACCATCTTCTCTCCAGTAGTTCACATAGTCAGCGTTCCAGTCAAGAGTGAAATTGCTTGTCCAGAGAGGGACTGCTCCGGTAAAGTCCACACTGGGCAGTTTCCACAGTGGAGTGTTGATATCTCCGGGGTCACTCTCAGCTTCGTTAATGGCAAGAAAATTGGTTTCAAAGGCGATACCGTCCCAGCTGCGAAGTATTTTAAAGGTATTTTTCCTTAAGGTGTCTGTTTCCGTCTGGAAGCCGCGGCCAAATGTGTCGAGGTACTGGTCCTGATTTTTTTTAAAACCGGTTGAACCGGATTTAAATTCGGTCAGATAATCCTGATCGGAGACAACATCAATATCGAGGCGACTATGCCAGCTGTTGCCGAAGATATGATCGGCCTTTCCACGAATCCAGTATCTGTCGCTGTTCGTGTGAGTGAATCCGGTATCATCATAATAGTCAGTTTCAGAAGGATCAGAGAGATTGTCGTCAAGATAGTTGGCGGCAAACATGCCTTTGTCAGTGGCCCTCTCAACATAGCGGAATTCGGCTCCGGGCATGAACCCTCTGTTGGTATAAAATTCCGGAAAAAAAGTGGCATCCATGGATTCAGAAATATTCCAGAAGAATGGAAGATTAAAACCGAACCCGCCATTTTTGGAACTGGAGACCTCCGGGAAGAGGAAACCTGTCTGGCGAGTATTCTTTACAGGAACCACCAGCCACGGTGTGTAAAAAACAGGTATATTCCTGATATTCAACTTTGCGTGCTTAAGAAAGGCATATCCTCCCGGTTGGATGTCAACTTCTGAGCTGGAAAAGCTCCAGGGAGGGACTTCTCCATCCTTGATGTTACAGGTGATGACCCAGCCGTCCGTGATCTTGTATGTATCAAAACCTGTTTTCTCGATGGATTTACCTTCGAGGTGGAGTGAGTGTCTTTTGCGGATGATGGTTGCGTCTGTAAACCGGCCGGTTCCGTCAGCGAGTTTAATGGTTGCCTCTGTGGCACGCAGCTGATCATCTGCGGTAATTATCTGAACATTTCCTTTCGCTTTAATTGATTCAAGGTCGACGTCATAGACTATCCAGTCAGCTTTAATGGTGGCGGTCGCCTGGAGAACTGCTGTTGCTTTTTCCGAGACTTCATCAGCTTTGATTTGGGGTGAAGCAACTTTTTCTTCCAGAAGTTCCGCCCATGGTGAAACTCTTGTTTTATTCTGCTTTGGGCGGAGAACCTTGCGCTCCTTCTTCTCCAGAATAACATTGCCCTTGGCTACGATACTTTGTGGGTTGTCATAGTTTATCAGTTTGTCGGCTGAAATATTCCACTCTTCCGTTGACAGTTTTTCAGCTTGGCTTTCTTGTGTGACACCTGTCAGTATCAGCAGACAGCTAATGATCAATGCGCGACGGAAACTATGCAGTCGTGGCGGACGTGATGGCACAGTAAACTCCTTATTGGGGATGAAGTTGGCTGAATGAGTTGAGGTCGTGGACGGAAATGGGATGAAAGTATTCAAAATATTTCTCATTCCCTCGTGGTTTTGTAGTATAATTAGACAGTAAATGCAACCAGTCGCTAAACTCTGAAGTCTACGTTTCTCAGTTGCGACTGTCAAGTTTAAAGTCGTAAACACAGAGGCACTTTAAAAAATTAGATTTTTGGGAGTCTTCCCTGCCTGTTTGCCGGGTGAGACTGACTATCTGAAAAAATTACTGCAGGCATAGAATTGATGCCTCAGGGGGAAGGTTATTTCCTGCCGGGCCCGTGTGATCCGGCAGGTTTGCTGAAAGGCCGGTGTGGTGAATAATATTCCTTCAGGCCGGAAATCTTTGAAATAAAATTTGTGTTTCAATGCAATAGGCAGTACAAGTGTCATCGTCACCCTGTCGCCATTTTGAAAGTTGTTGATGTCTGGCGATTGTGGATTCGTTCGGCCAGCATATGAACTGGTGATCGGCAAAAGGGATATATTTGCAACTGAATGTTGCTGTAAAGGGTATTTTGGCACAGCAGTTATCTCAAGATAACCTGAAATATTTCCGGACATTGATTAAAGGGATGTGTTCAGGCAAGTTAAATCATTTTCATCCAGAGCAGTACATCGATGCTGTTGTCGCAGCGGGGAGTTGCCGCTGGGGATATGGCAGTGTGAAAATGACTTTACTGAATGTGCTCTTGTATAGGGATGGTGTTATAAATAAATTGATACTGTTTGCGATTCCTGAAAATTCAGCGGTTTCAGATGGTTGATAAGGATTAGGCCGTGTTGTTTGAGTAGTTTTCTCAAATGATCGGTAAAGGAAGAGAACATGGTTAAAGAGAAAGAGACGGAAAAAGAAAAAAGTAAACTGAGAATAAAGGCTACGACGGGTGCCTGGTGGAAAAGCACTGTGGCAACGAACACGGACAATGTCGAAGAAGATCCGGGCAATAAACAGCCGGTCGGCAAGCAGGATGATTCTGAGCCGGTCAAGTCTGCAGGCGGGAGAAACAGGAGGAGTACAAGGAAACGTCCGGTAAAGAAAAAGTCTGATGCTAAAACTCCAGAAGTATCTACTGAAGCGGTATCTACTGTAGAAGCAGCTGATGAATCAGCGGCAGATAAAAAAGGCGGCAGTCGGAGTCGGCGGAAACCAAAGCCTAAAAAGGCTGATCCGGTAAGCGATGGTGTCGCTGCAGAGCAGGGAACTGTCACCTCTAAGGCTGAAGCCGGAGTAAAGAGTGGGGCGGGCGATGTGAAGCCTGAAGTCAAAACCGGGAAGCAGAGTTCTAAAGGGGAAGATTCTTCGGGCAGGAAAAGTCCTGTCAAACATAAGCCTGTAAGGAAATTATTAATAAACGCAGAAGAGCCTGAAGAGTGCAGAATTGCACTTCTTGAGGATGGGCGGCTTGAGTCGATTCATGTCTCGTCTGTCACCCGGACCCGGACAAAAAATAATATCTACAAAGCGAAAATAGTTGCAATTGAACCCAGTCTTCAGGCTGCATTTGTAGAATACGGGAGAGATAAAAACGGTTTTTTACCCTTCAGTGAGATCCATCCTGAATATTATAAGGAAGATCTCAGTGACCGTGTCAGAGAGCTGGTTGAAGCACAGCACTGGAAAAAACTGAGTATTACAGATGTAGTTGAAAAGGGTCAGGAAATATTGGCCCAGGTGGTAAAAGAAGAGGTTGGCAAGAAAGGCGCGAATATGACCACCTATCTGTCGCTGCCGGGCAGGTGCGTTGTTTTAATGCCGGGTTCCGACTCGTCCGGGATTTCGAGGAAAATTTCCGGCGAGGAAAAACGTTCCCGGTTGCGGGAAGCGATGAATGCTACTGATATACCTGAGGGGATCGGCTGGATCGTTCGGACAGCCAGTCTGGATATCACCAAAACGGCTCTTTCCCGGGATGTCGGTTATCTGCTCAGGCTGTGGGAAGAGATTAAGAAGAAGGGCCAGTCCCTGGAGGGGGTAGGAATTGTTTACGAGGATCATCATAATGTGCTGATGTTCCTGCGGGAGCGTTTTGATCCCAGCATAGTTGAAATACTTGTGGATGATAGTGTAGCACTGGATCAGGTGAAAGAGTTTATAGATCTCCTTCCGTCCAAACAGAAAAATGTCAAAGTCAGGCTGCACAGAGGTTCCAGGCCGATTTTCAACCAGTACAGTGTTGAGGATCAAATTGAATCAATCTATCAGCCGCAGGTCAACCTTCCTTCAGGCGGATCAATTGTGATTGACCCTACTGAAGCTCTCGTTGCTATTGACGTTAACTCGGGTTCAACTTCCAAAGGGAAAAATTTTGAGAAATCAATTTTTCAGGCCAATATGGAGGCTGCCAGTGAACTGGCTCGGCAGTTGCGTCTGAGGGATCTCGGCGGTCTTATCGTGGTCGATTTTATCGATATGCGCAGCAGAAAAAATATCCAGGCTGTAGAGAAAGAAGTAAAATCGGCGATGAAACTGGATAAAGCCAAGGTGGTAATTATCGCAGGTGTGAGCATTGTAAAGGAAGAGGGACTGTGTGCTCAGTTGAGACCCTTGCCCTTTTCTATCTTCGCAGGATTCAGACCGGAGCCAGTAGAAAACCGGTTAAACGTATCGAGTGTCACTTCCCTATCGAGGTAGCTCTTTATCTTCTTAATAACAAAAGGGAAGAGTTGATTACCATGGAGAACAAATATGAGGTGGAGGTAGCAATTGTTGCCGAAACCACGATGAAACCTGCTGACAATACCATTGTTTTTCATAGAGAAGAGAAAGATGTGACAAAATAAAAACAGTCTTGAGTTCCCCTATAAACTAGGGTATATAGACTAACCCGAATAAATCGGAATTTTTAAAGTGCTTGGATAAGTGCCTTGTTGCTGATATTACCAAGTGAGTTAAATAGCACTTTAGATTTTCTTGTTTTTTATGACAACTTTTATGGAGTAAGGCACTAACTCCACTGCACCAGTAGCTCAGCTGGATAGAGTACCTGACTACGAATCAGGGGGTCACAGGTTCGAATCCTGTCTGGTGTACCAAGAAATTCAAGCACTTAGCTCACTTTGAGTTAGGTGCTTTTTGGTTTGGTTCTATGCAAGTTCTGGGAAAGTGTTATCTTCATATAAACGCATATGTAGTTATTTTGATAACTTCATCAAGAACACATTGTGTCGGGGGAGGGGATAACACTGCTCTCGACGCACTGATTTATAGCCTAACTAGTGCCCGCCCAGAAATGGGCTATTTCAGAACACATATTTCTGAGAATAATTATCAATGCTGCGAGTGTTCCTTTTTGGCCACACTGAACCAGGAGCCATGGCTACGACAAGGAGAGATTTTGGTAAAATCCTACTACTCCAGGCACACCTCTCCTGTGGGTGCCAAGTGATCTGTACAACAACTCGCTCTCAGGCTAACTCTTTGCGGGCCAGTGTCAGCAAGTTGGCCGACACTATTGAAGCCCACACATAACTTTTGAATGAGTCATAGCCCTTCCACAGGCAACGATCCAGGCCAAATACTCGTTTCAACCAGGATATCCCTGACTCTATACCTGCTCGAAATTTCTTCAACATCTTGTAAACATAATTGCTGCGGCACATGTCTTCTACTACCAGACCACGCCCTTTGGAAAAACATACATCCTTGACACCTTGTTTCTTGGCCGCCTCCAGATTATCTTTCGATGCAAAGCCGCCATCCAGAGCCACTTTGGCAGGTGGACGATTATATATATCTTCCTGTCGTTCCAGCATGATCCCGGTCAACGTTGAATCTGCAGGGTTGCCGTCCAGAATGGTACAGTCAAGAATCAAGTTGGATGCCCCACCAGTGAGGCAAATCTTATGGCCATAATAGGTATCGCGTCTATCCTTGACGATAATATCTGTGTGTGGTTCAAACAACGAAACCAGTTTCTCAAGAGCGGGTACTGACTCGCCATGGATCACCCGCCTGGTTGTCTGGCAAATTATTTGCCGGATAAGAGGGAGATAATGGGCAAGCTCCCTGCTGACTTCATCGCACAATGCTGCCTGATCAAGTGTGTTGGCCTGATAATTTTTCAGTGATTGTTGTGCTGATTCTGCATAGCCGACAGTTTTTTCAGTCATCTTGATCAAAACTTTGTACGCTTTCTTACGCCCTTTAGCATTTTTGGCATTCATGATCTCCAGCCGCCGCCGCTTGCTGCTCAGGATATGATCCATAAAAGAAAACCGCAGGCCGAAAAGGTGCTCTTTCGCCCGGTTCAAGATTCTGGTCAAAACTCGCACTGAATCCCATAACAACTCAGAGTCATAGGGGTCGTGGATGTTGGATTCAACAACAGTGCAGTCTATACGTACTTTACGCCCCTTCTCAATATCTTTGTCCATTGCGTATTGGAGAAGGGCAATATTGACCTGCTCCCAGGTAGCAGCAGTGATCGCCTTGATATTGCCATTCAGGGTGGATTTGGCATAGGTCTCTTGGAAACTGAATTTGCAGAACGTTCTGTATGCTCGGGAATCCTCCAGATGAAAAGCGAGCTCCTCATAGCTGAATCCTTCCATCTGTTTGATGATAGCTGCACGGACAATCTGTTCCACTGTCATGCCATTGGCGCCGACGTTATGCTCTGCTTGACCAAGATCTTGTGCCACCAGTTCATATATGTTAATACCTTCACTCAAAATATTACTGATCTTTTCCAATTCTTTCACTTTAGGGTGGACCGTGGACGCTTCAGGCAGCGGAAGCTGCTTTTTGTATGTTTTTCGCACTTGACTTGACCTCTTCGTTGTTTTTGTTAAGTAAAAACAGTTGGTTGCTGTTTTATTTATAACAAGTTTAACGAAAAAAGTCCACCCTGTTTTTCTGTTTTTTCACCGTAAAATCAAGTCGTTACTTGAGGCTGTACGGACACCAGTTAAATGCTCAATAGTTCAAAGGAGGCGGTTCCCATGGACGATGTCATTGCAATACTGAAAGAACTGGAAAGGCAAATGAATCTGCTTAAGCAAGAAATCGAAGAGTTGAAGGACGAGAAAAAAGGCGATTTTGCCTGAGGGATGGAAGGTAATCAAAAGAAGAAAGAAAGAGTGACATTACCTCGAAACACCCCCGGTGTAAGCATCGGGGGCGTTTAAAAATGTATAGCTCTATTTTAATATTCAGCAATTCTGGCACTGTAATATATGATTCTATCCTGTCTTTAGTGACTATATTGGATCGATAACATGATACCGTTATTATCAATACATCAGTCGACTCGTATCAGGCTGGTGATCCAGCATATTTTTCACAATCATTAGCCCCTTTTTGAGTGTTTTCCGACTTTTCGTTGTAGTTAGTGCGATCCGAATCGCGTAAGGTTCCTTTCCCCTGCCATTCACAAAGTAGTTGGAGTCGATGCAATTTACATTTTTTGTTTTTAATGCTGCTACAAAATCTGGAGTGCGCCAGGGTTCGGGCAGGGAAAGCCAAATGAAGGGCTTAGGGATCTCATCTTTAGAACAGTAGTCTCCAAGGATATTTTTTGCAATATCC
>JAFDME010000008.1 GCA_019306075.1 Deltaproteobacteria bacterium
CCCACGACATGGGGCAGGATCTTGGTGGTTCCGGCTCTAACCTGCGTACTCCAGCAAACTGTATTGGTCAGTCACGCTGCGAATGGGCCTGTTACGATACTGAAGAGACATGCCATCACCTGACCATGCATTATCAGGATGAGATTCATCGTCCCGCTTTTCCTTATAAATTCAAGTTTAAATTTTCAGGCTGTGCCAATGACTGTGTTGCCGCGATTGCCCGTTCCGACGTTGCCGTTATCGGTACCTGGAAGGACAATATCCGTATTGATCAGGCAGGAGTGAAAGAGTATATCGCCGGTAACTATCCGTCAAACGGTGGTGCCCACGATGGAAGAGACTGGGGTCCGTTCGACATCCAGAAAGAGGTTATCGATCTCTGTCCCACCGAATGCATGTGGATGGAAGGTGGTGAGCTGAAGATTGATGATAAGGAGTGTACCCGTTGTATGCATTGTATCAATGTTATGCCGCGTGCTCTTCGTCCGGGTGCCGATCAGGGTGCAACTATCTGTGTCGGCGCGAAGGCTCCGATCCTTGATGGTGCACAGTTTGCCACTCTTATCGTTCCCTTTATGAAGATCTCAAAGGATAATGATTTTGAGGAACTGATTGATTTTATCGAGACTATCTGGGACTGGTGGATGGAAGTCGGTAAGAACCGTGAGCGTGTCGGTGAAACCATGCAGCGTGTCGGTCTGCCGACATTTCTCTCTGTTATGGGAGTTGAACCGATTCCTCAACATATAAGAGAGCCTCGTTCGAATCCGTATATTTTCTGGAAGGAAGAAGAGGTCGAGGGTGGTTTTGAACGTGATATCGTCGAGTTCAGGAAGCGTCACGCAGCCTGATGGTTGGCTTTATTTTTGATTTTGGATTGAACATTCAATTTAGTTACAAGGAGATTTACCATGGGTTATAATCCTGAAAAACCAATGGAAGGCAGGATCTCAGATCTGGGACCACCGCACTACGAACAATTTTTTCCGCCGGTCATCAAAGCCAACAAAGGCAAATGGTTGTGGCATGAGCTCACCCAGCCGGGTGTCTTGATGCATAAATCTGAGACCGGTGACGAGGTTTATTCAGTGCGTGTAGGTGCTCCCCGTCTGGTATCCATCGAGTATATTCGTGAGGTGTGCGATATTGCTGATCAGCATTGTGACGGTTTCCTGCGTTTTACCACCAGGAATAATATCGAGTTTATGGTTGATTCCAAGGACAAGGTTCAGCCCCTGCTTGATACTCTGGCAGGTCACAAGACCAGCTTTCCGGTAGGTGGAACAGGTGCCGGTGTTACAAATATCGTACATACCCAGGGATGGGTGCACTGTCATACACCTGCAACTGACGCGTCGGGTGTTGTTAAGGCAGTAATGGATGAGTTGTTTGATTACTTTACATCCCATAAGCTGCCTGCACAGGTACGTATTGCGCTGGCCTGTTGTCTCAATATGTGTGGTGCAGTCCATGCATCCGATATAGCTATCCTCGGTGTACATCGTAAACCGCCGATGATAGATCATACCCGGATTACAGGTGTATGCGAGTTGCCGCTGGCAATTGCCTCCTGTCCTCTTGGTGCTGTAAAGCCGGCTAAGGCTGAGGTTGACGGGAAGGAAATCAAAACTGTACAGGTAAATGTTGACCGCTGTATGTTCTGTGGTAACTGCTATACCATGTGCCCTGCAATGCCTCTTGCCGATCCTGAAGGTGATGGTATCGCAATTCTTGTCGGCGGGAAGGTCTCCAATTCCAGGTCGGCTCCTAAGTTTTCAAAGCTCGTTATTCCGTTTCTGCCAAATAACACTCCACGCTGGCCTGAGGTTGTTCAGGCTGTTAAGAAGATTCTTGAAGCTTATGCCGAAGGTGCCAAGAAGTATGAGCGTGTCGGTGACTGGGCAGAGAGGATCGGCTGGGAAATGTTCTTTGAGAGATGTGAAATTCCCTTCACTGAGAAGAGCATCGATGACTATCGTCTCGCATATGATACCTGGCGTACTACTACACTGTTTAAGTATACCAGTCATGTCAAATAATAAGTCAAGGTGATGTTTTGTGGACCGGATCCGGTAAGATTGGATACGGTCCGTATTTGGTGCTTTCTTCCAATCCTAGGAGCTTTCCGAGAATAACGAAGAGTTGGTAAAAAATGCATTCCCGGACAGGCTCCTAGTACCAGGAGTGATATTATGGCCTTAAGTAAAGAAGAATTAAAGGATGCCATTGAGGAGAAAGCTACTAAGTCTCCTAAACCGCAACTGTATATCAAGGATTTCTATAAATGTGATCCTGACTCGAAACCACGTGTTATTAAAAATGTGGCAAACGAAATGGTCAGGGAAGGGCGACTGATGTACTGGTCTTCCGGATCTACCACCATGTACGGGATTCCCAGCCGCATCCAGAAGGAGGAATAGTCTTGTAGGAAAAGACAGAATCTGTCATGTGCTGCAGGAAGGGCGTTGAGAGTTTTCTCAACGCCCTTTTTTTGTGTGAGGGTAGGAATTCTATCTATTTGGTACACTATCTGGAATCAATAGATTCTACCAGTCGCATTGCCAGAGTGCTTACCGAAAAACAGTCGCAAGAAGCTGCCGGTTATCAGATTGAACGAGAAGATTCCTGAAAATTTATAATCCCCGGATTACCCTGATAGCTAAAGCGGGTGCTGCCCGCAACCCGGAAACTCTATTCTTTTACCACAGAGAGCACAGAGGAAAGAATATTTTTTGCCTTCTCTGTGCCCTCTGTGGTTAAAGGTTTTTCTCGGAGTCTACGCTTACCTGTTTTTTGTTACAGGAATTCTGGAGTAGGGTATTAACAGCCAACCGGTTCTAGTATCTGTAATAATCAGGTTTATAGGGACCTTTTACCGAAACGCCAATATAGTCCGCCTGTTCGCTGGTAAGCTCGGTGAGCCTGACCCCGATATTATCGAGATGCAGCCGGGCGACCATTTCATCAAGTTTTTTCGGCAAAAAGTAGACCTTATTCTCATACTTGGAAGGGTTGTTCCATAACTCTATCTGTGCCAGCACCTGGTTGGTAAATGAGTTGCTCATGACAAAGCTTGGATGGCCTGTGGCGCAGCCAAGGTTGACAAGTCTTCCCTCCGCCAGAATAATAATTTTTTTGCCGTCAGCAAAGATGACATGATCAACCTGGGGTTTGATATTCTCCCATTTGAGATCTTTTAAACCGGCAATGTCAATTTCGGAGTCAAAATGGCCTATATTGCAGACAATTGCCTCGTTGGGCATCTGTTCCATGTGGGCTCTGGTGATCACATTGAGATTACCGGTACAGGTTACAAAAATATTACCCGTTGAAGCTATTTCATCCATGGTTACAACTCTGTAACCCTCCATGGCCGCCTGCAGGGCGCAGATAGGGTCAATTTCAGTGATGAATACCGTTGCACCCATTCCACGCAGGGCCTGGGCACATCCCTTGCCCACATCACCATAACCGACGACCACGCAGTTCTTGCCGGCAATCATGACATCGGTTGCTCTTTTTATACCGTCTATCAGGGACTCACGACAGCCGTACAGATTGTCAAATTTAGACTTTGTCACCGAGTCGTTAACGTTGAAAGCGGGTGCCTCGAGGGTCCCTGCCGCTGCCATCTCGGCCAGCCTGTGGACTCCTGTGGTGGTTTCTTCAGTTATTCCCCTGATATTCTTCAATTCCTCGGTGTATTTTTTATGCAGAATGAGGGTCAGGTCTCCTCCATCGTCGAGTACCATGTTGGGCCGCCAGTCGTCAGGACCGAATATGGTCTGGTCTATACACCACCAGAACTCCTCCTCCGTCTCTCCCTTCCAGGCAAAAGTTGGAATTCCTGCTGCAGCCATGGCGGCAGCTGCATGATCCTGGGTGGAAAAAATATTACAGCTGGACCATCTCACCTCCGCCCCAAGTTCAACCAGAGTCTCCATCAGAACAGCTGTCTGGATGGTCATATGAAGGCAGCCGCCAATACGTGCTCCCTTGAGGGGAGCCTTGTTCTCATATTTTTTTCGCAGGGCCATAAGGCCTGGCATTTCAGTTTCTGCGATTTCAATCTCTTTTCTTCCCCAGTCCGCAAGGGATATATCTGCAACTTTATAGTCGTTAACGGAATCAGTCATAGTCAGGCAATCTCTTCTGTTATTGGTAATTTGAAAATCTGTAGAAAGGTTATTGTGCTTTTCTACCCGTGGTACAGGTGTGTCGCTGGGATATCATTACCCGGCAGCATCGCGGAGAAGGTCCGCCTTATCAGTTTTTTCCCAGGTGAAATTCTCCAGCTCCCGTCCAAAGTGGCCATAGGCTGCAGTCTCACGGTAGATAGGCCGAAGAAGATCAAGCTGCTGTACAATAGCCTTGGGACGCAGATCAAAGTGATCAGTGATCAGCTGTTTAATTGCAGCGTCGGGAATTTTTCCAGTGCCAAAGCTGTTTACATTGATTGAGACCGGCTGTGAGATCCCAATAGCGTATGCAATTTGTACCTCAATTTCGTCTGCCAGGCCGGCAGCAACCAGGTTTTTGGCAACATATCTGCCGTAATAGGCACTGGAACGGTCAACTTTTGACGGGTCTTTACCGGAAAAGGCTCCGCCGCCGTGGGAAGCTTTGCCGCCATAAGTATCAACAATGATTTTTCTTCCGGTGACACCGCAATCACCGACCGGGCCGCCTATTACAAAACGGCCGGTGGGATTTATAAAAAACTTGGTTTTACCATTTATCATATGTGCAGGAAGAGCAGGCTTAATGATCTCTTCCATAACGCCTTCTTTAAGATCACTGTAACTGACACTTTCCTCGTGCTGGGTTGAGAGCACGACTGCGTCGATATAAGTAGGAATGTTGTTAATATACTGTATTGTCACCTGACTTTTAGCATCGGGACGAAGCCAGGGAAGGGTTCCTGCCTTGCGCACATCGGCCTGACGTTTGGTCAGGTGATGAGCATAGGTTATCGGCATGGGCATAAGGACATCGGTTTCATTGCAGGCATAGCCAAACATCAGACCCTGATCTCCCGCCCCCTGGTCCAGATCTATACCAGTACCTTCATCAACACCCCGGGCGATATCTATGGACTGTTTGTCAATAGAGGTTATAATTGCACAGGACTGGGAGTCAAATCCCATATCAGAGGAGTTATAGCCGATCTCTTTTATTGTATTGCGCACCACTTTCGGCATATCGACCCATGCCGATGTGGTTATTTCGCCGGCAATGATGGCCATACCTGTAGTTACAAGGGTCTCGCAGGCAACCCTGCCGGCCGGATCCTGGATGAGTATGGCATCGAGAATGGCATCTGAAATCTGGTCGGCAACTTTATCCGGGTGTCCCTCTGAGACGGATTCGGAAGTAAATAAATAATCTGGCATCTAAAGCTCCACTTTAAGTTAAAAACAAGATCGACAGTTCGCACCAAAACATACGCACTTTATTTGAAAATTCAAGGAAATTGGGGACATTTTATGTCTATAGAGAAAGCACGGGAAGTTCTGCTTGTGGAAGAGCAGGGGCTGGCAGCCGTTCGTGGGAAAATTGGAGAGGAATTTGTCAAGGCTGTCGAAATTGTTCAGTCGTGTCCGGGCAGACTGGTGATTACCGGTATTGGCAAGTCAGGGCTGGTGGGACAGAAAATTTCAGCTACCCTGAATAGTACCGGAACATCCTCCTTTTTCCTCCATCCTGTGGAGGCGATGCATGGTGATCTTGGCATGGTTATGGTGGGAGATGTGGTGCTCGCTATCTCCTACTCCGGTGAAACTCAGGAGTTAAATGGATTGCTGAGGAGTTTGAAGGGCAGGGGGAATACGATTATTGCCATGACCGGCGGTTGCGAGTCATCACTCGCCAAAGCTGCTGATATTGTTCTGGACATCGGAGTGCCCAGGGAAGCCTGCCCTCTGGGTCTTGCTCCGACAGCAAGTACAACGGCAACCCTGGCCATGGGAGATGCCCTGGCGGTAGTATTGCTTAACCGGAAGAAATTCCAGGAGAGAGATTTTCGGCAGAATCACCCGGGGGGGAGTCTTGGCGAGCGGTTGAAGGTTAAGGTCTCCGAAGTGATGCTGGCCGGTAAGGATGTTCCCCTGATCTCCCCTGATGACAGTGGGGCGATGGCTGTCAGGGAGTTGAATGATAAAAACAAAGGGGCAGTTCTTGTTGTTGACCAGGATAATTGCGTACTTGGTATTGTCACGGATGGTGATGTACGTCGAGCCGTTATGGATGACATATCGCTGCACGGGATCAGTACTGCTGAACTGATGACAAGGGATCCTATTTGTACAAACGGTTCACAGATGGCAGCGGATGCTCTCAGCATTATGCAGCAGCACGAGATAACAGCTTTACCTATAACGGATGATAGAGGATTGCTTCAGGGTATGCTGCATCTGCACGACTTGCTGGGTAAAGGGGAATTTCGATTCCTGGTGTGATAGTGGTATATCTGGTCAGGACGGACAATTCCCGGTTTTTACGGATTGTTAAATGAAAACTGCCAGGTCCTTCTTTTTTTGTCGAATTTATAATGGATGATCAACAGGGCACGGCTACCTCCGCGGATCTCGGTGCATTGCAGTTTGAACAGCGCACTTTCGGCTGATTCGTTCTCCAGGGTGATAACCGGGTTTGACAGATTGTCCGGAGATGCTGAAGGGTAATGCTTTGCAAAGAGTGTCTGGAAATTATTTAGAAGGTATTCTTTCTTTTCATTGAGAAAGATTTTATGACCTAATGATTGTATCATTTTGGAACTTTCGGTAATTGTTTCACTGAAATCATCGTCATTGGCAAATGGGCTGGTTTTGATATCTTTGATTATTCTTTCATGCCTGCTTTTTGCAGCTTGAAGATTCTTGTTATCAAGGTATCTCCGGGTGGCCTCGAGGGACTTGCTGACAGATGCCTGGAGAATAAATCTCTCAAGTTTACGAATATTAGTGTCAGCATCAATGCGGATAAATATCTTTTTATTGTCGGCGAGCATCGACTGGGCACTCTTATAGGCAGCAATGGCTTTATCCCATGAACCTGCGGAGAATTCCCCGTTACCACGACTAATTGCCTGGTAGAGTTTTGCCCTTTCAATGTTGAGCGATATCTCTGCGAGAGCTTCTCCGGGAACTGCTTCGCTGCCCTTTCCTGTTGTGAGAGCGCGCCGGTAGGCAGATGTTGACTGCTGCCAGTCTGATTCTGCAAAAAGCGCGTCTGCCTTTTGCCTGAGGCTTTCAAACTGACTTTTTGCCAGTTTCTCCTGCAGTTGTCTGGCGTATTTCTGCTGTACTTCAGGAGGAAGTTTTCTGAGGTAGGCAAGGGCGTCTGAGTAGCTTTGAATGGCATCCTCCCATGATTTCCGGTTCAGTTTTTCCTCGGCATCCTTTATAAAAGTCTGAATTGTAGCAATTTGCAGTTTCGAGGTAAGTTCCTGTAGAGTATTATCATTGATAAAAGGGCTATTATGGGCAAGGTCGATAGCCTTTTGTAATTTCTTCGAGGCGGAATCCCACAGCTTTTGATCAAAAAAGTCTTCTCCCTCACTACTGATTTTTTTGTAGAGGGCCAGCTTGTCTGCATCCGTTTTTTGCAGGTACTCTCCGTCTACAAATATTTTGCCGTTCAGCCCCTGTTGCAGCTTTTCTGACTGGAGAGTTTTTTGCGCCTTTGCGGTAAGGTCTACCGATCTTGCCTGTTCAACAAACATGGTGTTTTTGCTGCCCTTAAGCGCTCTGTCGCAGCTCTTTTTTGCTCCTGTGAAGTTGTTTGTTTCAAGCTCAGTCAGGCATTGGTTGTAAGATTGCTCTGCTGCTGCAATTTTTTTATGCTGAATCTTAATGAAGAGATAAACTCCCGCCCCCGTCAGGTGGATCAGTATCCAGGTGAGAATAAAAAGTTTGATGATCTTTTTCCATCCGCCTTTTTCCTGTACTGGTTCCGGTTCTTTGCTGTCTGATTTTGGAGAATATTCTGCTGCTTTACTGTTTGTTTTTTTATAATTGTCAAGGACCAGTTCGGCATAATTTCTCTGCTCTTCTTCCTGCTCAGATCCGGTTTTTGTGTTAAAGAGTAGAGGTTCGATATCTTCTGAAAAAGATGGCAGTTCATCTGCAATACTGTCACTTCCCGGTTGGGCGGAGGAGGTGATAAGGGATGGTGAAAAAGGAAGTTCTTCTCGATGTTCGTTAAACCAGACTGCCGCCTCTTCATCAAATGCGTTTTCGGTTGAATAGAACTCACCATTGATCATTCGGCTGATATGGGTAATCAGCTCCGGTAGAGTACGATCCTGATGCCAGAAATCTCCAAGGCAGATGGCGGCAGGATCAAAATCCGGATGGAAAATTTCACTTTTCGGCTTGCAACTGGGAGGGAAGTGTGGGAAACCAAAGGGTATTGAAATTTCTATTTTATGAGTTGTTGTCGTAACTATTCTATTATCTTCCCTGGCCATGCCGGGGAGATTATAGGTGACCTCATACTGATTCGGGGGATCTCCTTTGACTGGGGTGACAACTATAACTTTATGTGAGCCGAAATGTTCATCTATCTGCTTGGAGATATTTCGTAATTGTTGAGATTCTATTGCCATAATGTGGTAGCCGAAATCAGTGCCCTATTCTCTGATGTATTGCAATGGCACTTATCCAGGCATTTTAAAATTTCCGATTTTTGATTTCCACCGAAACTCAGCTTCATTATTTGGTAGTTCTTTGAACTGCAGGGTTACAGCAGGATACCGGCAAATGTCCACGCTCGAGCCTCGCTGCGGGATTGTTTTCCGGTATCCTGCTGTAACCATTGATACCATTGGAATTAGAAGAAGATCACCTGTTAGTCGCTGAGTTTGATTGAAAATCAGGATTCCGATTTATTCGGGTTAGAATATTTTTTCCATTTTTTTTTAGTATATCAAGTTCTTCGAGTAAGACAAAATAAAATGTCAATAGTCTGAAAATTGATTAACTCGTAAAAAGGTCGATCGCAGGCATAGATGGCTGAATCAAAAATTTTGACATACAAGAGGTCATGTTTTTCAAAGCCTTCAGCCCATATACCGTGATTGCGGGCTTTGTCCGCCAACCTGGTTTGAAATTTTATGAAACCGTTTAAATCTGTTTTTTTTATTGTTGAAGAAAAAAACTGCCCTCTATATGAGGTTGGTGAGAAATTGGTGCTGTCTGAAAAGACGCTCTCCTGTCCTGAAGGAAAGGAGACCTGCCTGATTCTTGTACGGGATATGACACAATTGCTCTTTCAGTTGCTGGGAGAGAAAGAGGGTGCAGGGATAGATACTGGTCGGAAATATAACTGTACCGGATGTACCGGGCTTATCAAGTTTTCCCGCCAGGAGGCCGGCAGTACAATTGAGAGCCCTGCTACGGGTGGAAGTGTTCCGGCAGCGGATTGGATCGGGAGAGGGATTAAAGAGAAGATTGGTGGTACGCCTTTTCTTAGATCGCTTCCTGCAGGCCAGGCAGACAGGATTCTTTCACAATTCAGCAGGACATTCTTTGAAGAAGGCGTTGTTCTGATACAAAAAGGTGAACAGAATCTGAATTTATATCTGGTCGTTGAAGGAGAACTTCTAGTCGAAGATGATACTATTTTGCTGGCTACTCTTGCAGCAGGAGATCTTTGTGGTGAGATGAGTTGCCTCGGGGCTGATATCGCGGTGGCCACCGTGAGGGCGGCAAAAAAAACTGAAGTTCTGGTAATAGAAGGGAAAAAATTTGACAGTCTGCTTGGGACCAATGGTTCCGTTCAGGCGTTTCTGGCGCAGCTTATGGCAGTGAGGTTAAGGGAGATAAATGTTGCGCGCGCAAGGGATTTTGAGTCATGCATGAGCGGCAGACTCGACGAGATAGTGCCTGCTGAGCTGTTTCAGATTTTTCATATGCATCAGAAGACAGGAGTCCTGGCGATGGATTTGCCCCGGGGAAAGGGGAAAGTTTCTTTTCGGGAGGGGTGCCTTATCAATGCGAGTTATGCAGGAGAGAAGAGTCAGGATGCTATTTTTAAAATATTGGTTGAAAAAAAAGGAGTATACAGGTTTACCACAGGACTCTCTCCAAAAGAGATGAAAGCTGCTGAAATAGGTGATTTTATGATGCTGTTGATGGAGGGGGTCAGGCGGGTCGATGATGAACAGGAAGGTTAAGAATTCTTTTTGCTGAGGTTGTCCTTAAATGGGGGAAGTTTCAAAATCTCCATAAATGAGGAGACATGATACCGGCCGTTGAGTTCCTGGTTTCGAAAAGCTATCAAATCAACGTTGCACGATGCTGCATGTTGCTCATCAATCACTGAATCTCCTATGAAGAGGGTATCCTCCGGCCTGCAGTTATAATATGTCAGAATTTCCAGCAGTGCATCCGGTGCAGGCTTG
Organism: Deltaproteobacteria bacterium; assembly: GCA_019306075.1. GTDB lineage: Bacteria > Desulfobacterota > Desulfobulbia > Desulfobulbales > Desulfocapsaceae > Desulfomarina. The sequence continues at coordinate 10,406 of JAFDME010000008.1, forward strand.
GGCTGTGGTGCATTGGCTGCCGTCATCACTTTGCCGAAAAAGTGTTCAAGCTTGTATGAATGCAGTAAAGGGATCATTGTATCGGTACGGTTTGTCGAGATGGCAAGAGAATAGTTTTGTCTCACTGTCTCAAGAAAATCAATAAGGTCAGGTTCCATTGCCATATATTTGAGGAAAGGTGCATAGCCCGTTTCAGCCCTGAGCTGGTGAATTTCTTCCAGTGAAACTTCAGGGTGGTTACGAAATATATGTTCTATGGACTCATTGACACTGTGGATATGCACAAAATCGACGTCATCCTCTTTCATTTCCTTAATGCCGAAGTGGTTGAGAAGGAAGTTGTAGTACTTGCGATTGGCATTTTTGGAGTCAAACATCACTCCATCACAGTCAAATACAATGAGTTTCAGCATGATCTGATCTATTTCTCTGGATAATTTCCGTACTGCTTTTAAGTGTCATGGTGCGGGGTAGAGTTTATCATACAGCCACTTCACGGCAAAAAGAAGCAGCTGCTCGTCGTCATGCAGCTGCTCTCTGTTTTGAGAGGTAAGGGGCGGAGAGTCAATCTCCTTTGACACTATTTTTTCCCGAAATGTGTCGATATTGTAAAGGGCAAGAGTATAGAGTTCACTCTGCTCTCTGGAGGGGATGAATCCCTGGCGGATTTTATCGTGCTGCAGGATGGGGGCGATAGCGTCGTTGAAGCGATTGTAGTCACTGAGCCCCTGATCTCTGCTGTACCCGGATATGCTCTGCGTCCTGTTTTCATCAAAGCCACAGCAGTGGCTTTCTTTCATCAGTACATAGTGCTCTTCAATGGTACCATTTTCTCCCCTGATGGCAGCTCTTCCAAGGGGGTAGGTGCGACAGGCTGCGGGTCGGTCGCCATAAATGCTGCAGCCGGATTTTGTCACAAAGGCACAGCTTGCGCGTCCGTCATCCACCATTGTCAGATAGAATCTTGGAAATGGTTCACCGGGACCCTGCTCAATGATGACAAACTCTTCAAGCAGTCTGGCAGAATGCATCTTTGTGCCCTGTCTAAGGCGCAGGATATCATAAGGAGTCAGGGCCAGTTCGAGCAGTCTGCAGCACTCTGTAAAGCAGGAAACACCTTTATGGCATGAAAAGGAGAATTCTGTAGCCGAATCAATGCGGGTGACGTATTCCGGAAGTTTAGACCGTCGGGACATAAAGGTTCTCCGGCTTTTTCCTCTCTGTCAGGGTTAGGTTTGCTTTGGTTTCCATAGTGTGAGCAGTGGGCTGGCAATAAAAATTGAGGAATAGGTACCAACAATTACTCCTGCCAGGAGAGCAAAAGCAAAGTCATGTATAACTGAACCACCCATAAGGTAAAGGGCCAGAAGAGTGAGAGCTGAGGTGAGTGAGGTCACAACGGTTCTGCTGAGTACCTGATTGATACTGTCATTAATCGATGATATCAGTGATTTACTGCTGTCTTTACGGACATTCTCCCTGATTCTGTCAAAGACGACGACGGAGTCATTAAGTGAGTAGCCTGCCAGGGTAAGCAGAGCAGTAACTATAAGCAGGGTAATTTCCAGATTGAGGATCCAGCAGATTCCAAGAACCACAAGAACATCATGGAAGGTCGCAATGGCTGCCGCGAGGCCAAAACGTATATCAAACCTCATGGCAAGGTAGACGATGACTCCTGCCAGAGAAATAAAAATAGCCTGGATTGCCTTGTTCCTCAGTACAGCACTCACTGAGGAGCCAATCTCTGACTGACTTTCAAGGACAAACTGCTTGTCCCCAAGGTTGGCAGAGAGGATTTCGTCGACCTTATTACTGAGGTTGGCCACTACCTTTTCAGATTTTTTAATTTTAACAATAAGCCGGTGTTCGTTGGGAACTTCCTGCAGGCTGACCTCTTTCATATCATTTGTTTCAAATACCTTTCGTACCTCTGCCATGGTAAAGTCCTGGCTTGCCTTATACTGCAGAAGTGATCCACCTGAGAAATCAACACCCATGTTCGCATGGCCTCTGGCGATTTGAATAAAGGCGATGATCCCGATGGTAACAAGGATTCCCGAAAGAGCGTAGGTGATTTTTGTCAGTTTCAGGTAGTTAATATTGGGTTTTTTAGCAAACCGGAGGAAGTTAAGCTTTTTGATCGGCTTTACAGCATTGACTGTATCAAACATCACACGGGCGTAGAAGAGTGAGGTAAGCAGATTGAAAATAATTCCTAAAGAGAGGGTAATGGCAAAACCTTTAATCGGGCCGGTGCCGAACATGAAAAGAGCCATGGCGGTGATCAGAGTGGTCACCTGGGAGTCAATAATAGTCAGGAATGCCTTACCGAAACCACTGTCGATACTTGCCCTTACCGATTTGCCGAGGGCGTATTCCTCCCGCATCCTCTCAAAAATCAGAACATTGGCGTCAACTGCCATTCCTATGGAGAGTATAATACCGGCGATACCGGGGAGGGTCAGGGTCGCATTGAGAATAGCAAGGCCGGTGAAGAGAAACAGAATGTTCAGGATAAGCGCACTGTTGGCAATTATACCGGATGTCCGGTAGTAGATAATCATAAAACTGAGAACAAGTATGGCTCCGAAAACACCAGAGTAAAGACCTTTCTGGATGGAATCCTGACCAAGACTTGCGCCAACAGTCATATTTTGAATTATATCGACAGGGGCGGGAAGTGCACCAACCCGGAGGACAATGGCAAGATCTGCGGCCTCTTCATGGGTAAAACTGCCGGAAATCTGAGCAGATCCGCCAAGAATACGCTCCCGGATAACAGGGGCGGACCGGACGATTTCGTCCAGCACAATGGCCATCCGTTTTCCCACATTTTTTTCGGTGATGGTGGCAAATACCTTGCCGCCCCTGCCGGTCATATCAAGGCTGACATAAGGTTCATTAAAGTTGCCGCCGATCCTTACTCTGGCATCTTTAATCATCTCACCTGTCATAAGAATTGTGTTTTCAAGAAGCAATGGGGCCATGGCCTCTTTGCCTGTTTTCTTGTCGACAATCTTTTCAAAATGGATCGAGGTGTTATCCGGCAGTCTGCCCTGCAGGGCTCTGTTTAATTTAGTGACGGATTCTCCGGGCTCCCACTGGCCTGAGGCTCGAACCTGATCAACAAACTGCGGCAGGTTCAGACCGGCACTTTCGGCGACAAGTTTAAATTCAAGCTGCGCCGTATCTCCCAGCAGCTTCAGCGCCCTTTTAGGATCCTTGACACCGGGCAGCTGGATAACAATTTCATCTTCGCCTTGCCTGATAATTACCGGCTCGGCAACACCGAATTGATCGATTCTGTTACGAATAATTTCAAGGGACTGCTCAACAGCGTGGGTCTTTATATAATCCTTTTTTTCTTGCTTGAGGGTTAGAAAAATACGGGGAAAACTTCCCTCTTTGCTTTCAATCCGGGGAGTGATATCCGGAAAATCCTCATCTATTAATCCACTGACCTGGCTTACACTGCTGGCATTTGGCAAGGTGAAGATAATGGTATCTGGTGTTGCTGAAGTGGTTCTTACTGCACTGATCGATTGCTCCGCAAGGGTGTCCTTGATGTCTGCTGCTGCAAATTCCAGGGCATTTTCTTCAGCTTTTTTGAGATTGACCTTGAGTACAAGGTGCATTCCACCTTGCAGATCCAGGCCGAGTCGCAACCCTTCCGGGGCCATATACGTTTTCCACCAGCTTGGAGTTGAAGAATAAAATGAAGGCACAATTGTGACAATTGCGAGGAGAATAAGTGATGCAAGAAAAGCAAGTTTTAGTTTAAGCATTGTGTTCATCGGTACCCCTGCAGGTTCAGTATGGTCGAAAAAGGATTATTTTCCTGTTATATTCTTTTACAACCGACCCGGACAATTTCGGAAATGTGATAGTTTCCGGAGCAGTGTCCTCTGAATACAGCAGAATTTTTTCTGCTGTAAGACTCCGGGAACAATTCTTTAAAATTCCAGTCCGGTCGGCTCAGATTGTATGTCAAACTCAGCGATTATACCGCAATGGGGGAATCTTGCAAGACTCAGCCGAGGATATTTACAAAACTATGCAATTATTCTACTGATGGTGTCAGAGTTCTTCAATAAGAAAGATCTCCCGGGGGGGACCTGAGTGCCATATATATTTATCGTAAATACAATTTGTTAATCAAAAAAATTATAGCCGGTTAATTGCCTCTGCCATGCAGGCGGCACCAAAACCGTTGTCTATATTTACTACTGCAACTCCAGGCGCACAGCTGTTGAGCATTCCGAGAAGAGCTGCGATGCCCCCAAAACTTGCGCCATAGCCGATGGAAGTCGGCACCCCAATGACCGGACAGGACACAAGGCCTGCAATCACACTTGGCAATGCACCTTCCATGCCGGCAACCACAATGACAGCAGATGCATCGCTGATAAGAGACAGATGTTTAAGCAGGCGGTGCAAGCCTGCGACTCCCACATCGTAAAGTTTTTTCACCGGGTGGCCGAGGGTGACCAGTGTCCTTCTCGCCTCTTCGGCAACAGGAATATCGGAAGTCCCGGCACAGACCACTATACTGTAGCCCCTGTATTTGTCCTGACACTCGGTTCTGGCGTTGCAGGTCAGCATCTTTGCGTCCCGGTGATAGCTGAGACCTGGTAATGCTTTCTGTACGGTTTTCGCCTTGAGGGGATCCACGCGGGTGGCCAGCAGAGGTTCGCCATGTTTCAGCAGAGAGGATGCGATGGGAATTATCTGCTGCGCTGTTTTGGAGGCCCCGTAGATCACCTCAGGCATGCCTGTACGCAGTGATCTGTGGTGATCTATGCAGGAGTCCTGCAGGGTCTCTGAGGGGTAAGTCTGGAGTTCCTCCAGCGTTTCCGTAACAGTTGTTTTGCCTTCCTGAAGCTGGGTGAGAAGTCTGGTCAACATGTGCAAGTCCATATAAGAGTATCCTCTGATATCGGGGTGAATATCTGCCTGCTGATTTGAAAAAGGTATTCTGGCCATTGGGATAACAGATTTGGAGGGACATTGTCAAAGGTTTGAGAAAAAAGTTCCTTGCGAAAAGGTCAGCCTGAAAGTAAATAATGGTTTGCCGTAGAGAATCGGAAAACATTTATCATCTATCAGCAATTTAAGAGAGGCCAGCGTGTTTACCCAAATATATCTCCTCCGTTTCCCGAAAGATACCTCCGACCAGCCTTTTGTCTACCGACTGGTCAAAGAGTATGATATTGAGTTTAATATTCTCAAAGCCGATATCCTCCTTCAGCGGGAGGGCGTAATGATTATTGAGCTGAAGGGGAGCAGCAAGAACAACGTGGGCGCGGGGCTTGATTTTCTCAGGGAAAAGGGGATTAAAGTAGAACGGCTGGCTGCACGCATCCGGCGTGATGACGAAAAATGTTTTCAGTGCGGGGCGTGTACAGCCGTCTGTTCAGCCGCTGCCCTCTCTATCAGACGTCCGGAAATGTCTGTCTCTTTTGACGTGGAAAAGTGCACGGGCTGTGGGCTCTGTGTGTCACTATGTCCGGTCAGGGCAATGGAAGTGTCCCTTGGTGATGACTGGATATTGTCGGAAAAATTGATGGTCTGACCGGTTAGATGCCAGGCAATCAGCGTCTAAATTCGCCAGCAGGACTGTTTTCCTCCTGGTCGTTGGAAAAAAAAGACCAGTCAGGCATACTTAACTTGGGAAACCAGGCCCAGAGGCGTGATTTGGGCGGATCCCCGGCCTCTACTCTTGCCAGAAGATCCCTTGCCCTGGTGCTGATTTCTGCATCGGGGTATTTCGCCAGCATATATTTCAGCCTGACTACTGCCTGGTTATATTTTTCAGTGCGGATATAGTATTCGGCGACAAAATATTCATGGTTTGCCAGGAATTCGGTCGCTGCGGCTATTCGGCTTTCAGCTTCTCCGGTGTAGGGAGTATCGGGGTATGCTTTCAGTAACTGTTCAAAAAGCTGAACAGCCTTGGTTGCACCGGTTGTATCCCTGTCCACCCGATCGATGGTTTTATAGCTGCACATGGCTTTCTGGAACATCACATAGGGAATGGACTCATTGGTTGGGTGATGATTTTCAAATTCCTCGTAAAGAAGTGCCGCTTCCTGGTAATTACCCAGGTAATAACTGCAATCCGCTGCCTTCAACTCAGCCAGGGATGCCTCAGGGCTGAACGGGTATCGGTTTAATATTTCTTCAAAATACTCGATAGCGGTAAAATACTTTCCAACGTTGTAGTCATCCATCCCCTTGATAGCCAGATTCTTTGCCGGCAGTTCCTTCTCAATCTTTTCAGAAGAAGTAAAGTTGAAGGTTGACTTCAGCTGACTGCATCCCCCCAGGAGGAAAAACAGGAGGAACAGCGTTACTGCTCCTCCTGTACTGAATTGTGTAAACGATTTTCTATCCTTATCGATGGTCATGGCAGACATTTTATTTCAGGCTTTGAAGATAATTCTCTGCTGCCAGAACCGCAACAGCACCTTCTCCGGCTGCATTTATAACCTGGCGGACATCTTTGTTACAGATATCACCGGCAGCCATAACTCCGGCAACAGCTGTACGGGACTCAATATCTGTGGGAATAAAACCCCACTTTTCCGCCTTCAGGATATCGAGGGGCAGCATGGAGTTGTTTGGAGTAACTCCGATGAGTACAAAAGCCCCTTCAACCTCAAGAGTTGAAGTTGATCCGTCTTTTGCCAACAGATTGAGGCGCTCGACCCCACTTTCTCCCTCTATGGAAGTAACCTGCGAATTCCAGATAAAATCAATTTTTTCGTTGGCGAATGCGATCTCCTGCACAATTTTGGTTGCCCTGAGTTCATCCCTGCGGTGGATAACTGTAACACGGCTGGCAAATTTAGTCAGGTAATCGGCTTCCTGAATAGCCGTATTGCCGCCGCCGACAACTGCAACATGCATATTTCTGTAGAAAGGTGCATCGCAGGTTCCACAGTAGGAGACACCTTTGCCGCGTAATTCAAGCTCGCCTGGAACATTGAGAGTGTTGGCACTGGCTCCTGTACAGATGATGAGGGAATCGCAGCTGACAGTTTCACCACCGACAAGATGAAGCAGTTTGCGCTTATCGTCACTGAGGTCGACCTGGGTTACTTCAGTGGTCAACATGTTCAGGTCAAACCGTTTGGCATGCTGAGTCATTTTTTCAACGAGGTCAAAGCCTGACAATCCTTCCGGGAAACCGGGGTAATTATCAATCCAGTCCGTCAGTAAAACCTGTCCTCCCGGAGCACCTTTTTCAATGAGCAAATGGTCAAGGCGGGCACGTGCCGCGTAGAGACCGGCAGAGAGACCGGCCGGTCCTCCCCCGAGAATAATGAGTTCATAATGGTCTTTCTTTTCCATCTGGTTACCCGCAGCAATGTGTGAGGCATCCATCTTTTTGTGGAGGCCATAGCAAAGAACAATTCGACATAAGACTATTAATCCGACAAGCCAGAAAATCTTTTAGTATCACTGGATAAGTGCCTTGGCAGCATAAACAGTCACATAATTTCAAAATACATTACTCAGTTTGTGTTTTTTAATACAGCTTTTACGGAGTAAGGCACTAAGCGCGCAAACGACAGCCGTTCGTCCGGTAAAAAAAGAGTGGGCGGAACCAGACAGCACAGCAATGCTCGTTGTTACTCTGTCTTTTTTATAAGCTCGACAAGTTCGGACTTGCCTACAGAGCCTGTAATCTGATCGACAACCTCACCGTCTTTGAAAATTATGAGGGTTGGGATGGCACGAATACCAAATTTTCCGGGGGTCACAGGGTTGTCATCAACATTCATCTTGGCGATGGTTACCTTTCCGTCATATTCAGCTGCAAGATCCTCAATGACCGGGCCAATGGCCTTACAAGGTCCGCACCACGGTGCCCAGAAATCTACAAGGGTAGGTTGTGCTGATTTTACCAGAGAATCAAATTCTGCATCATTGACGTGCAGGACTTTATCACTTGCCATTTCTGTCTCCTTTAAAAATGGGTATCATTATACGTCGTGAATCTGTAAGTTTTGAAAATATATCTGTGCAAAAGAATTTCTCCGCTAGTTTACATGCTGCTTTAATAGCTGACAAGTAGAAAAAAACAGCCTGTTTACTTTGCGGCAGCTCTCGATCCTTTGCGACACAGTACATTGTGCATCAACATTGAAAAATCAAGGGGAGAAGGATGTTTGACAGAAAAACAGACCCCGTGCTATATTGGACTGCATATGTTTTGGATGGAATCGTATATATTTAGAAAATCAATAGGTTGGAGTGAAACTGACGAAGATGTCTTTGCTCAGGTTTTATAATCTTTTTCCATCATGGAGATGAATTTTTTTTTAGAAATCAATACAAGGAGAGAAAATGGAATATACAGTTTCCAGAAAACTATTTAATGAAGCGAAAAAATATATTCCGGGGGGAGTGAACAGTCCAGTTCGGGCCTGCCGCTCTGTAGGTTGTGACCCGGTTTTTATAACCAGAGCCGCAGGTGCGTCTGTTTTTGATGCGGATGGCAATGAGTATGTCGATTTTGTCTGTTCCTGGGGTCCGATGATTATGGGACATGCCCATCCTGATATTACCAGCGCGCTGCAGGTGACCGCGGCACAGGGAACAAGTTTCGGGGCGCCCACTCCATCTGAGATCGAGCTGGCAAAAATGGTGGTTGATGCCGTACCGTCTATAGAAAAAGTGAGGTTTGTGAATTCTGGAACAGAGGCTACGATGAGTGCTGTCCGGCTTGCACGTGGATATACCGGCAGGAATGTTGTGGTGAAATTTGACGGCTGCTATCATGGCCATGCCGATTCGTTTCTGGTGAAGGCAGGGTCAGGTGTTTTGACTCTCGGTATACCCGGGAGCCCCGGAGTTCCCGAGGATATAGTAAAAAATACTGTTTCAATCCCCTATAATAACGAGGAGATTCTGGAGAAGACCCTGAGAAACGGAGAGTTGGATATCAGTTGCGTCATTGTCGAGCCGGTGGCCGGAAATATGGGGTGTGTGGCGCCTCGGTCGGGATTTCTCTCCAAGTTGAGAGCTCTCACAAAAGAACTTGGAATTGTGCTTATATTTGATGAGGTTATCACCGGTTTTCGGTTGAGTTACGGTGGTGCTCAGGAGTATTATGGTGTCGTCCCGGACTTGACCTGCCTCGGTAAAATTATAGGTGGCGGTCTGCCGGTCGGGGCCTATGGCGGGAAGGCTGAAATTATGGATCATATTGCTCCGGATGGTCCGGTTTATCAGGCCGGCACATTGTCGGGGAATCCTCTTGCCATGGCTGCCGGTATTGCGACCCTGAAACTGCTGCAGCAGCCGGGATTTTACGATCAGCTGGAGGGGAAGGCCGGTGGATTTGCCGACCAGCTTGAAAATATTGCCGGGAAGACAGGGATCGCCGTGCAACTGAACCGGGTCGGGTCCCTGATGACTTCTTTTTTTACCGAGAGTGAGGTTGAAGATTTTGATTCTGCGATGAAGGCTGATACGGACCTGTATGCGAAACATTATCGCCAGATGCTTTCACAGGGGATTTATCTCGCTCCTTCACAATTTGAAGTTGCTTTTATCTCCGCAGCACAGAGTGAAAAAGACCTCGAAAAAGCACTCAAAATGACTGAATGGTCATTCAAAAAATTGCTATAAACGTGAAAATATATTGACTTTGCGGCGGAGGCATGATACCAAATTCATTTGTATTGCAATGGAATGTAACTCCGCAAATTGAAGGTGAACAAAATGTCAGATGTTAAAAGCGAATTTGTTCATCTTTTAGCAAATTACGGCCATATCGGATTTACATTTGCAGCTGCCATTGTCATCGGGCTGGGGGGTGGTATCTACCTTGATCAGAAAGTTTTCGATGGCAGTACTGCACCGTGGTTTACATTTATAGGGCTGGCCCTTGGCATTGCTGCCGGGTACAAATCATTGTTTGAAATTCTCTGGCTGAATAAGAAACAGGAAAAAGGTTCAGACAAAAAAGAGTAGGGGGGGCGGTGTCAGGTGATTTGATGTTTCTGCAGAAAATGCAGAGCGTATGCTGGATTGTTCTGGCATTGCTTACACTGGGAGCGTTCTTTTTTGTGTCATCCTCTTTTGCCTGGTCTGTCCTGGCGGGAGGAATTATCTCAAATGTGAGTTTTCTGATGTCCCAGAAAGACATCATGGGGTTTGCTGAATCTGTGACGTCTTTGCCGGAACTTGAAGACAGGCAGGCCAGGGCGGATCAGGGCAGGAAGGGTTATATCCTGAAGTTCTGGTTGCGTATTGTACTTATTGGTGTTGTGCTGCTTCTGCTTATCAAGAGCGGGGTGGTCAACATCTTTGGACTGATATTGGGGTTGTCAACGGTAGTGTTCGCCGTCACATTCATTTCTCTGGATGTGTTGAGGAGCTACTATTCTAGCGGGAGGAGGTAAAAGGGGTTATGGAACATCCGATACTGTTTATTTCAATTATTCTGGAGAAGCTGGGGCTCCCCGTTCCACATGGACCTGTGGGTCACACTTTTATTGAGCAGCTCTGTGAGCCGTACATGACCTATACCTGGTTTGTTATGGCATTTCTCCTTTTTGTCGCCAAGCTTACTCTCGGCAATCTGGAGATGATACCGGGCAAGGGACAGAATTTCTGGGAGCTTGTTGTCGGCGGCATGGATAGTTTCTTTGCTGAGAATATGGGACAGGAGATGGCTGATAAAATGTTTCCCATGATCGCAACCTTCGGCCTCTATATTGTGGTTGCAAACCTGATCGGTCTTATTCCCGGGTTTATGTCTCCCACTGCAAGCATTAACACTACCCTGGCGCTGACAATTATAGTATGGATCACTCACCATATTATAGGAGTTCGTGCCCATGGCTGGAGCTATTATAAACATTTTATCGGACCTGTATGGTGGCTGATACCTCTTCTCCTGCCAATTGAACTTATCAGTAACTTTGCCAGAATGATTTCTCTCTCTATTCGACTTTTCGGTAACATTATGGCGAAAGAGACTCTGCTGGCAATCCTTTTTATGCTCGCGGGAGCATTTTTTGCGCCATTGCCGATTATGATTCTTGGTGTGCTTGTTTCTGTTGTGCAGGCGATGGTCTTTGTTCTCCTGACTGTGGTCTATTTTTCACAGGCGCAGGAGCATGCTCACTGATCAGTTGCCTAAAACTGGAAAAGAAATAAAAATTGTGGAGTTTTTTTAAGAAGAAGGCCAAATAATAATTTTAACTTAAGGAGAAGGAAATGGAAGGAAATCTTCAGTTAGCTCTTATCTGTGTGGGTGCTGCTTTGTCAATCGGTCTTGCCGGACTCGGAGCTGGTATTGGTATCGGTTCTGTTGGTAACGGTGCCTGTCAGGGACTTGCGAGAAATCCGGAAGTTCAGCCAAAGCTGATGGTATTCATGATTCTTGGTATGGCTCTTGCTGAATCTGTTGCAATTTATGGACTGGTTGTTTCGCTTATTCTCCTCTATGCTAACCCGTTGTTAGGATAAAGATGAAGGGGTGAAATGATCACTTTGTGATCGCTTAAAGGGGCTGCAGAGAAATCTGCAGCCCCTTTTGTATTAGAAGGCAAAAATATATTTTTTCTCTGTGGTGAAAGAATGGAGTTTCCGGGTTGCGGGCAGCGCCTGTACCCCGCCGCAACCCTTGCTGCCAGCTAAATTAGAAGAAGGTCACATGTCGGGAGCTGAGTTTAAGTGCTAATCAAACAAATTTTCCGAATTATCGGGTTGAAGTAAGGCTGAAATGAACGGAAGAGAAGATCCCCATATTCTGATACATCCCCGCCGGGGCAGAAAGGAAAAACTTCTGCCGGAAACCGGGTTTCTGCTGGTCAATCCGTCCGAGGCCGAGAGAGTACACAGGATATACGGAAAGGCAGATGCTGATTCCCGTTATCTCTTTAATTCCGGACTCTCTGTTGCCTGTGACGGTTCCCGGTTTGTAGCCGGGCCGGCAATCGGTGCTCCCATGGCGGCGATGACCATGGAAAAACTCGTTGCATTAGGTGCAAAAAACATTATTCTTTTTGGCTGGTGCGGTGCGATTTCCACCTCGCTTTCTGTCGGAGATCTGCTGTTGCCTGATTCCGCAGTTTCAGGTGAAGGGACTTCTCAATATTATGGTGACAGTGCGGTTGCCGAACCCTCCAGGGAGTTGAACTCCCGCCTGGAGTTACTGCTGCAGGCAGACGGTGTGAGCTTTAAGAGAGGGTGTGTCTGGTCCACTGATGCTGTTTACCGGGAAGACCGGCGACAACTCAGCCGGCTGAATAGTAAAGAGAATGTTTCTGCTGTTGATATGGAATTTTCTGCCCTCTGTGCTGTGGCAGCGTTTCGTGAAATCGAGTTTTCTGCCCTCTTAATGGTTTCTGATGAGTTATGGGGAGATTCATGGAGGCCGGGATTCTCTTCAAAGGATTTTAAGATACGCAGCAGGCAGGTGTTGAGCCTGCTGCTCGATTTTCCGACCACATAGTGTTTGGTTCTGTCTCCAAACTTCTTTCACTTAATTTTCTACCCCCCTTCCTGGAGTATGAAAACAGGTTGGCCAGGCCTCCGGGAAAATGCGGTTTCCGGCAGACTCTGTTTTTGGATGATATATGTTAAATTTTAATCTCATAAGTCTCGGTTGCGCGAAAAATCTTGTTGATTCCGAGGTGATGCTTGGTTCCATGATGGAAAATGGCTGGACACATGTGGAATCGCCGGATGATGCTGATCTACTGCTCCTCAATACTTGTGGGTTTATTCAGTCCGCGGTTGAGGAGGCAATTGAAGAGATACTGCAGCTCGGCCTGATAAAAGAACGTTTTCCCGATAAGAAAATTGTAGTGACGGGTTGCCTGGTACAACGGTACAAAGAGAAGTTGGGCGAAGATTTGCCTGAGGTTGATCTTTTCATCGGCACTGAAGGAGTCGCTGATATTGCCGGCTTGATTATGCCGCTGTTTCAAGGTGAAGTCGAGACACGGGTCATTTTGCCGCAGAGATTTCTGATGGACAGTTCTCTTCCGAGGATTGTCTCAACACCACATTCCAGGGCCTGGCTGAAAATTACTGAGGGGTGCAGCAACAGATGTGCCTACTGTATGATTCCCTCAATTCGGGGAGGTCTTCGTAGCAGAGACATAGACGACCTTGTCCGCGAATCCGTTGGGCTTGAAGAGCAGGGAGTAAAAGAACTCTCTCTTATTGCCCAGGACAGCACCGCGTACGGCAATGATCTCGACAGCGGCACCAATATTGTATCTCTTCTTGAAGGGTTACTGGCGAGAACAGCGATTCCCTGGATTCGCCTTCTCTACCTCTATCCCTCAGGAATTACAGATCATCTTTTGCAACTGATGGCGGACAATTCCAGAATAGTTCCATATCTTGATATTCCTTTTCAGCATGTCAATGACAGAGTACTGCGGAAGATGAATCGCAGATACAGCTCAGACGATCTCTATAGCCTGGTGCCGCGGATCAGGGACTATCTCCCCGAAATTGCACTCAGGACAACTTTTCTCGTCGGATTTCCCGGGGAGACGGAAGAGGAATTTCTGGAGATTGAAACTTTTCTCAGGCGGAACCAGATTGATCATGTTGGGGTCTTTGCATATGCCAATGAAGAGGGTTGTCCCTCTGAAGAGTTTGAAGGTCAACTACCGGAGGATGAGAAAAGGAAGAGATGCGACCATCTTCTCGAACTTCAGGTCGATTTTTCACGTGAGATTCAAAAGAAATATATTGGCAGGGTGGAGCCTGTTCTGGTGGAGGGATTCAGTCGGGAAACGGATCTGCTGCTTGAGGGGCGGACCAGGTATCAGGCACCGGAAGTTGATGGTTGTGTCTATATTAACGAAGGCACCGCTAACCCCGGGGATATTGTGCAGGTAAAAATATCTGAAACACAGATTTATGATCTTGTGGGTGGGATTGTCTGACCCGAATAGAGCGGAATTGTAAAATGCTTGGATACGTGCCATTGAAGCAAATTCAAACATACAATTTTAAGCAACCTTTTCCAGTTTCTCGGAGTCGGAGTTTATGCCCTGGCTTTTAAGGGTGTTTACCTGTTTTTTATCACAGAAGTTCTGGAGTAAGGCACTAACACTGTCGCCGATTCAGATCTCAATCCGGGAAGAAGAGCCACATGCGAAACGTATGGTGTTTCGCATGTGGGCTATGGAGGACGTACCGGAGAGAGAAATCACCTATTTCTTGTTGCTGTTCACCTTCTCCCGTAAATCTTTGCCTACTTTAAAAAAAGGCAGTTTCTTAGGCTTTACAAGAATTTTTTTGCCTGTTTTCGGATTCCGGCCTTCATATGAGTCATATTTTTTGATTATAAAGCTGCCAAACCCCCGTATTTCTATGCTTTCACCGCGAGCCAGTGCCTCTGTCATCGTTTCTATCACTGTTGTGGTAATTGCTGCAGCTTCCCGGTGAGGGATATTTATTTCCTGCGCCAATGCCTCAATAAGCTCTGATTTGTTCATACTCGACTCCTGCCTCCGGAAGTGAAATTATGATTTTCCACGCCTCAATAGTGGAATAGTGAGAAAAATTGTATGAAGTTCAAGTATTAGCCGGTAAATACTAAAACAACCAATAATCAATTTTTACGTAAAAACAACATAAAAACAGTATGTTAAATGAGGTTATCTCTCGTTTAACTGTGTGAAGAACTCATAACTATTTAGATTTAATCAGCTATTTGAAAATTTGTAAAGAAAATTCTATAAAAACACCTTTTTTAAGTCCCGGGAATCCAATTGTCTGTACTTTCCACTGGAAAGATTGCCAAGAAATAATTTGCCGTAGGCGGTCCGTTTGAGATGGAAAACCGGATGTCCCATATGAGCAAACATTTTCCTTACCTGGCGCTTCCGTCCTTCATGAATAGTTATCCTGATAAGACTGCTGTTTCCTCTGCGGGCTAAAAGGGATACTTTTGCCGGAGCTGTAATTTTGCCCTCCAGCAGGATACCTTTCTCCAGGGCGGCAAGAGTTGCCCGGTGAGGCTGGCCCTTGATTTCAGCTTCATATGTTTTCCTGGTTTCATTGCTCGGATGTTGTACTTTCTGGGCGAACTGCCCGTCGTTTGTCAGGATCAGGGCACCTTCCGTATCAAGGTCTAAGCGGCCAACCGGGAACAGGCGACTGGAACCATTTTTTATCAGAGATACAACTACGGGTCTGCCCTGTGGGTCGGAGAGTGTTGTTACATACCCTTTTGGCTTGTTGAGCAGGTAGTACACAGCTTTCTCCCGACTCTTAACCGGTCTGCCGTCCATGGTAATCCTGCTTTTACCGGGGATGATTTTTTTCCCCATTTCGACGACGATATCTCCGTCTACTGCTATCCTGCCTGATACTATGAGTTCTTCACATTTTCTTCTTGAGGCAACGCCGCACTGGGCCAGATACTTTTGCAGGCGAACAGGACTGTTGTTCATTTTTTACTCCCGGGG
>JAFDME010000154.1 GCA_019306075.1 Deltaproteobacteria bacterium
GGAGTGGGCTTAAAATATATTTTAATTGTCACCGAGCTTCAGCTTTACTCTTCAACAGCTTTTCGGAACCGCAGGGTTGCAGCAGGGTACCGGCAAACGTCCACGCTCGTTCCTCGCTGCGGGATTGTTTGCCGGTACCCTGCTGCAACCCTTGCTGTCAGCTGACTTAGAAGAAGATTATCTGCTGGAAGCTGAGTTTTTCCTGGTAACCAGAAAATATATAATGAACTCCTGACGGGGAGCAGAAATTGACAATCGGCTGAAGAACAGAAGGGTTATATTCGGCCGTAAACACAATAGGAGAAAAAAGATGACTGTAAAAATTGGAATCAACGGGTTTGGTCGTATAGGGAGAAATATTTTCAGAGCACTCAGTAAAGATCCCGCATTTTCAGAGATAGAGGTCGTGGCGATTAACGATTTGACTGACAACGGGATGCTGGCCCATCTGCTTAAATATGACTCAGTGATGGGGGTATATGATAAAGAAGTTGACAGCAGTGATGATGGGATCACTGTTGATGGCAGGAAAATTGCGGTCTCCAGTCATCGTAACCCGGCAGATATTCCATGGGGCGACTATGGTGTTGAGTATGTGGCTGAATGCACAGGAATATTTCGTGACGGAGAGTCAGCACAGGCTCATATTGACGCGGGTGCGACCAAGGTTGTTATTTCCGCTCCTGCTAAGGGGAATGTGAAAACTTTTGTAATGGGTGTGAATGAAGACGAGTATGACGCGACGGTGCATCATGTTGTTTCAAACGCCTCCTGTACCACGAATTGTCTGGCACCCTTTGCCAAGGTAATACTTGACAGATTTGGTATCAAAAGGGGACTGATGACCACTATACACGCATATACCGGGGATCAGCGCCTGCTGGACTTCCCTCATTCCGATCCCCGTAGAGCAAGAGCTGCCGCTCTTTCCATGATCCCGACAAAGACCGGTGCTGCGGCAGCCGTATCCCTTGTAATCCCGGAGCTTAAGGGTAAATTTGACGGCCTGGCTGTTCGTGTTCCCACTCCCACTGTCTCCCTGGTGGATGCTGTGATGGAAGTGGAAAAAGAGACTACGGTGGAAGAGGTCAATGGAGCTTTAAAGGAGGCTGCGAACAGATATCTCGGTTATACGGATCTGCCCCTGGTCTCCATTGATTATCAGGGAAACGGTCACTCGTCAATTATTGATGCCCAGTCTACCAAGGTGATAGGGTCCAGTGTCAAGGTGATGAGCTGGTATGATAACGAGTGGGGGTATTCCAACAGAATGCTTGATCTGATCCTGCATATGGATGCGAACAAACCACTCTGAAATCATAAGAACAGAGATAGATATGGACAGTAGAGACCTCGAACAGAGGATAGAATCGGATGCACTGGAGGCTAACCTGCAGGAAACAGCAGGAAACGTAGTTATTGATCCGGAACTTCTCATTTTGCTGGAAGTGGTTGAGAAATTCAAGGGACTGCATTCGACGCTGGAAAAACTTCTCTATGAGGTCTGTCATCCATACCGTAACTGGAGGATTGTCCTGCCCCAGTTACGCAGTTTTGTTCTAAAGAACTTCAATCATTATAGTGAGGATGAGAGGGGAACTGAAACCTTAGGGTTATTTGCAGGCCTGTTTTTTGAGGCCATCGAAGAGACAGAAAGAGATCCGGTCCTGATGTCCCAGGCCATTGGAGGACTACTGGTCTGGCTGGATAAGGTGATATCTGCCGGCAGCGCGGAGATGTTGCAGCGTCTGGCACCTGAACTCAACAAGGTGTTTCTCCGGCTGGCAGCCTTCGATGTTGAGGATGGACCGGCAATGATGCTTATTGTTCATGGTCAGCATCCTGTCGTGAGAATTGCCAGGAGGCTGGTGACAACCGTCGGCGATGAGGCGGGCAGTTACGATTTTCAGCCCATGGCCGAACTGGTCAGAACTATTCTCAGGCGATGTTATAATTACTGGCTGAAGGAAGATGACCCCCTGAGATGGTTTCTCACCCGTTGCTCTATTGTAGAAAATGATGTTCGGTTGTCCCGGCTCTTTACGCCGATCTCCCACGAAACCATGAGAGAGTATCTGGCGGTACTTGACAGCGGCGACACTGGGAAAAATGGCATGTCTGATCTCAGGATGATGCTGGAATTGCCGGCCCATGTGGATATTGTAAAATCCTACAGGGCTATGCCGGGGAAGTTGGCTGAGATGGAGCAGGAGATCCGGCTACGGGAGCATCCCGACAGCGCACATTTTTTTGATGAAAACAGAAAGCTGCTTTTTCTCTTTAAAATCATGGATACAACGGGGTTGTATCTTATCCACGAGGAGACTCTCCGGGAAATAAATCGCAGTCTGGTTCAGTTGATCCGGCAGCAGAGTTTTGAAGAGATAGAAGAATTTCTTCTCACCACCTTCAAGTTACTCAAAGCAAATGTCCGGAAATATCCTCATACCTCGCTGCAGTGTATCCAGGTCCTGGGCGGAGAGGTCTTTGACCGTGGAAACAGTCGGATGGTGGAAGCCTTTCTCTGGGAAGTCGTACGATTCGGTTTTCAGCATGCCAACGTTGTTGGTGTTGATGAAAACTGGCAGCCGCTTGCAAATCCTGCTCACCTGGCAAATATCAGAGTATGGCTGCATCTGATCATGCGCGAGCCTAAATGGTGCTCAACGCTTTTTTCCGCCCTGATTATCCATCTTAAGCTCACCGGTACCTGTGTCAAGGATACTGATCTTTTTCAACGGGACATAACCGAACTGCTCAATCATCCCATCGAGCCGATTTATAACCTCTCTAAACAGTTTACCAAACTGATGCCGGTCTTTTTTAATGAAATCGGTTCGGAGGGGGAGCTTCGTGATGTATCGACAGAACTTGATGAACTGCACAAACGCAAGGATGTACTGATTCATTTCTTGAGAAAACAGGGGCATGTTGAGAGTTCAAATCTGATAGTGGATTTTATTCAGGCCATTTTTCTGTTCTGGAAGTCAAAGGATAAGGTTCTGCTGTCACCCTATCTCCCTGAAGAAGTCTATTGCCAGGTCGAGGCGGGAGGAAAGTTCGTTGATACTCAGCATATTCTCAGTGAACGCTTCTGGCGGGAGGTGGCAATTGAGAGGGTGCAGGACATCCTGCTGAAGGACCAGACATCAATTGCTGATTTCCTGGAACGCCAGCACGATCTGGACAGCAGTGAAGTGAGAAGGTTTGAGCTTCTGGTGCAGATGTATAAACTGCTGCATAAGAAATATAATCTCGGCTTTCAGCAGCTTCGTTCCGAACTGGAGAGGGCGGTTAAGGACGGGTTCCCGGAGATTGGTCCGTTACTGCTGGAATTTGATGAGACAGATACTCAGCAGTGTCTGGAAACGTTGCTGAGCACACTTGAGGGGTTGAAGGAGATAATTCTCTCCAAAAAGCACTTTGAGGCACGGGAGGATATTTACTATAAACGTCATATTGCCGTGGACATTCCTTCTGTCTACGGCCGTTATAAAGAAAAAAAATTCGATGCGCTCGGGCTGACATTTCGCCTGGAAAATCTTGCCAATATCTATCTGGAAAAACTTCCCGAGACGGTAAATCTGTCGATAATCACCCAGGCAACTTTCTATAATATTGTACGTTGTATAAAAATATATATGAAAGCTCTGGCCGTAGACGGTATTACCTCCCGGCGTCTCTCCACTTCACTGTCTCTGCTGCAGAACTCCTTGAAGGTGCCTCGATTCTCCTACACCCAGTACCTTGATATCTTCCGGGGAATGTCAGAGGGGGTAAAGGATATCATTTATGCTTCCTATACCAATATCCATCAGAACAATCTCTCGATTATTATACCGCAGATCGATCTGGAAAAGCTCCTGCCGAAATACCAGGGTCTGTATGACGGCGAGGATATTACCGGCACGGTACAGAAGCTGTCGGAGATGTTCTTTCGGGAGGTGATATCTTCAACTTTTGGGCTGCAGCATCTGGATAATTTTATTCTCCGGATTATTCAGACTCTTGAGAGTCAGAAGGACATGCTGGATGAGCGAAAGCTGGATTTGCTCATGACCTATAATCCGGACAGAACTCTGTCCCTTCTTAATAATCTGAATCCATACACCAACGATCTTATTCATCTGGGGAATAAAGGCTTTAATCTGGCGACCCTGACAAGTGACGGGAAACCTGTCCCTCCCGCATTTGTGATCACTTCGGAGATTTTCAGGTGCAGGGAGGTCGTCTTCGGCTATTCCAAAACCCGTGAAGAGTTTATGAAGCGTATAAGAACTTCACTCAACGAGATTGAAAAGTTGACCGGCAGGGTGTTTGGCTCGCCGGATGCTCCCCTGCTGCTGTCTGTCAGATCCGGCGGTGCCATCTCAATGCCGGGAATGATGGCCACGGTGCATAACATCGGATTTAATGAGGAGTTAATTGAAGATTGCATTGCCCATAATGGTAAAGATTATCTGGCCTGGGATAATTACAGGCGATTTCTCCAGTCCTGGGCGATGATTTCAGGCATGGGCCGTGAGGATTTTCAACTTCTGATGGATGATGCCAAAAAGAAACATGAGGTGGCGCTTAAGCGTGAATTTTCTCCTGAAGAGATGAGGAATCTCGCCCTCTCATACCAGCGGGTAATCAGACAGAGGGGTATCGGCATACCTGATGATCCCTGGCTGCAGCTTATAAATGCCATTGAACTGGTACTTGATTCCTGGAAGACCGATAAGGCGATGGAGTATCGCAGGATCTTGGATGTCTCTGATTCCTGGGGGACTGCCGTTATTGTTCAGGCCATGGTATTTGGTAATAGGAGCGATAATGCCGGCTCAGGAGTGGTGTTTACAGCCCATCCCTACCGGAAGGTGCAGCGGGTTGCTCTCTGGGGTGACTATGCCTACGGAGATCAGGGAGAAGATATAGTTTCAGGACTGGTAACCAGTTGCGCAATATCCATCGAGCAGGCCGAACTTGATGGGCGCGACGTCAGCGAAACACTGGAGAAGAGGTTCCCGGCAATCTATAAAGCGCTGCTGGAGTTGTCCCGTGAACTGGTCTATGATAAACGGTGGAATCCTCAGGAGATAGAATTTACCTTTGAGGGACCGGAGTCTGATGATCTGTATTTGCTCCAGACCCGTGATATGATAACCATCAAAAAGAAAGAGCATCTCAGCGTCTTTACTGAATCCCCGGAACTTGAAGCGGCTCACCTTGGGCATGGTGTGGGGGTCTCCGGGTCGGCACTGTCGGGAAGGGCGGTCTTTACTGAGGAGAATATTCTTGATCTACGGGAGTCTGACCCTGACACCCCGCTTATCCTGATCCGCCAGGATACAGTCCCCGAAGATATTAAGGCTGTCAGTTTGGCCGACGGTCTGCTTACTTCGCGGGGGGGACAGACTTCCCACGCATCGGTAGTGGCTGTTCGGCTGGGGAAAACCTGCGTCGTCGGTTGTCAGAGCCTGAAAGTGTATGAAACTGAGCAGTATTGTGAGATTGGGGGGAGGCGGATCAGGTTTGGTGATCCGGTATCCATTGATGGGCGAAACGGGCAGATGCTTAGTGGCATCCATGCTGTCTCGGAGGAGTATCACATCCTTCCCATTTGACAGCAGGTTAATAGGATTCATCCTAAACAACCTGTTAAGTCAGTAGAATAAATATATAATGATTTTTCCGGAGTCTGAGTTTATGCCCTGTTCTTTAAGGGTGCTTACCTGTTTTTTATAACTGAAGTTTGCCAGTAAAACACTTATCCCGTTTCCCGGGATTAAAACTGTAGAGGTTGAATTATGTCCGAAATAAAGTTTAAGAAGGGGCCGCAACTCTTTTCCCTTGCGCGTAAAAAGGCTCTTTTTCTTGGTGTTTCTCAGGAAAAGGGTATTAAAATGGCTGAGCTGATATGCAGGATCCAGGCATATGAGGGGTATACACCCTGCTTTCAAAAGCAGAAGAGCTGTTCTGAAAGCAGCTGTTGCTGGCAGGCTTCATGTAAGGCTGTTATGGGCAAGGATGATTAGTGCCGATGTTCAGGTACACCTAACGCCTTCAGTATGAGCCCCAGTGGACAAACTTTTGAAAAGCCGAACTGGAAAAAGTTTAAACCGACAAATGCGGTGAAAAACAGCCAGTATTTGCTGTAAAAAAATGGGCTGGAATCAACACCGAGTGCGAGGGAGAGAAGTATGAAAAAACCAGCTATTGTATGAACCCAATCGTTGATAATCATTATATATTATCCTTTGTGCGTTGTTGCAGCGTTGCCCACAACTCGAAACTTTCATTTTTTCACCACAGAGGACACAGAGAACACAGAGGAAAGAATTCCCCCTCCTTCTCTGTGTTCTCTGTGTCCTCTGTGGTTTAAGCCTTTCCCGTGTACTGATAACTTCGGTCGCGGTCAACGCCCGCTTTAGAAGTTTGGACAGAAAAGTGTACGCATCTTCTGGATAAGTTCAAGGATACGGGTATCGGTGATTTTGTTATAAATAAAATTTGCATCTTTACGGTAGTCGATGATGCCCTGCCCGCGAAGAATATTCAAATGCTGTGAAACATTGGCGTTTGTAGTTTTCACCTGATCTCTGATCTCACCTACCGAGAGCTCTCTGTCCTGTAACAGACAGAGTATTTTCAGCCGGATGGGATGCGACATGGATTTTAAAAGTTTGGACATCGCATCTATCTGTTCATCTTGCATTTCATCTCCTAAGGTGGCCTTTAATCAATCATTTAGTAATTTAGTTTAATGGTATAAATTTCTTTGTAAAGGTTTTTTCTCGTTTTTGACGTATCTTCTGTGAGGGGTACAATGGTCCAAGAGGAGCTGCTATCGGCCGGCTGATACGGGGATTGCTCAAATGGTGATTATGTCTGCAGGGCTGATAATTTAATCTTGCCTTGTCCGGCAGGCGTAGTGTAGGCTTATCCGCCACCAGTTTTTTCCCTGTTTGTTTAAATCAGTGACAGAGACGTGGTATTTTAAAATTTATCCCGGCCGGTAGAATAAATGGAGGAGTAATAATGAAACATAGTTTGCTTGTTCCGGAAAGCTGTTGTCTGCAAATTGTCGACATTCAGGAAAGCCTGATGGCAAAAATTTACAACAGGGACGAGGTCTCTGAAACGGTAGAACTTCTGATCCATTGTGCAGAGATAATGAAAATACCTGTTTTTGCCAATACCCAGTATAAAAAAGGACTTGGACCCTATGTTGCCGGTCTTGAATCTCTTGTGGCTGATCTGCCCCGATTTGATAAAGTAGAGTTTAATGCTCTGGCAAGCAGAGACACAGCTGCCTTTGTTGATGGTCTGCCAAAGACAGTGAAGACTATGATTTTGGTGGGGGTTGAAACTCATATCTGCATTTATCAGACGGCGGCGGGGCTCCTTGAAAGGGGCTTCTCGGTTTGGGTTGTCTCTGATGGGGTATCCTCCAGATCCGAGTCTAATCATCGGCAGGGACTTGAGCGATTGCAGAATATAGGGGCAGTTGTCGGCCCGGTGGAAATGTTGATTTATGAACTGCTGGGAAAAGCCGGCACACCTGAATTTAAAGCAGTTCTTCCCTATATCATCGAGAGAGGCTGAAAGCGCAGTGTTAATGAGTACAGCCTGAACGACCAGCTAACCGGCAGATTAACTGATAATTTTTTAATTTAGAGCATTGAAGAACTATGAAAGGAAATGAAATTAGAAGGAAATTTTTAGATTATTTTGAGAAACATCATCACCAGATAGTTGAAAGTTCTTCCCTGGTGCCAAAGGACGATCCGACCCTGCTCTTTACCAATGCCGGAATGGTTCAGTTTAAAATGGTTTTCATGGGTGAGGATAAACGTGATTACACACGAGCTGTGACCAGTCAGCGATGTGTCCGGGCTGGTGGAAAGCATAATGATCTTGAAAATGTGGGATATACTGCCAGGCATCATACTTTCATAGTTCTTCAA
>JAFDME010000155.1 GCA_019306075.1 Deltaproteobacteria bacterium
TGATAGCAATAAATGAAAGAGACCATATAATGAACAACATTTTTTGGGAGTTATTGTTGGTCCACGTAACTCCCCTGTTGAAAATAAAATCGTGTCTATGCTTTTGGCTGAACACAGAGGCAGGGCTTATAAAAAAAAGTGACTCAGGACAGCTCCCTAAACCCCATCCCCTTTGCAGCCATATTAACAGCAAACAATACGAATCACCAAACAATCACGCTATTACTTGATTTTACATCGTCAATATGGACTCTGGCCTTTCTGGGCTATATGATTTCAGTCAATCCACTGCTGGCACTGCTCTCTTCCTCATTTTATCCCATTGAACTCTTCATTATCCCCCATTTGTAGAAACGGTATAACAGCTGGAACAAAAAGCACATCCAGACCATTTGCCAAATGAGCAATGTGGTAAATGAGGCGGCAACCGGAATCCAGGATGTCCAGGCCTATGCCGGTTTTGATGGTGAGGAAAAACGGATCCAAGCACACATTAAACAGCTATACCATATCTTAAAGCGCCTCTTCCTGATCAAGTACGGTATAAAATTTTCCCGGATAACTATCTCCTGGCTGCTGAAGTCAATAAATATGAAACCAGGGTTATTCTCGAGGCCTTACACAACTGCATTGCTCACCAGGACTATACTGCTAATGCCAGGATCGTTGTAGTTGAAAAAGTGGACCGCTTATTATTTGAAAACAGCGGGAGTTTTTTTGACGGGAAACCTGAAGATTATTTCAGCGGCGAACGAACGCCACAGCGCTATAGGAATCCATGGCTTGCTCAAGCAATGGTAAATCTAGATATGATCGACACGGTCGGGCATGGCATTCACGCCATGTTGCTGGCTCAACGACGTCGTTTTTTCCCACTACTCGATTACTCCAAGTCTCAATCAAGTCAGGTAATCCTTGAAATTTACGGACACCTCATTGACGAGAATTACACTAAATTGCTCTTGGAAAATCAGGATCTCTCAATAACTACAGTCATTGGGCTAGACAGAGTACAAAAGAAACAACCGATTACCGATGTCGCAGCAGTTGCTTTAAGGCGTCAAGGACTGATCGAGGGCCGCAAACCCAACTATTATGTTTCCGCAAGAGTGGCTGCAGCCACTAAAACAGAAACAAACCATACCCGCAGCCAAGGACTGGCCAAACCTCAACTGAAGGAATTTGTCCTTCAGCATCTTCGTGAATTCGGCCCTACTCCCCGGATCAAACTTGAGGAACTGTTATTCGAAATGTTACCCGCTGATCTGACGGAAGAGAAAAAAAGAAACAAGGTCAAAAATTTACTCACGGAAATGCGGGCAAAAGATAAGAGTATCCAAAGTGAGGGCAGGGGTAGAGATCATAAATGGATTTTGACCTGAGTAACCAGTGATGGAGGTGCGTTTAAAAAAAGTTAAAAAATGGAGAATTTAAACGCTGTTTAAAAATGATTTTTTTCATTTTGTTGATTTTTTTGAACATTTACATTTTGTCGCGAGCGTTTAAAATAGTTTTAATTTGTAACTACTCACCCCTGTCAGCGTAAATCTGGCCAGCGAAGGCCATTTGGATAGCGACCAACGGATTGTACCCCTTGTTGGCCATAGTCTGCAGGCGACCTTCCCCCTCTTTCCGTTTTGTTTTGGCGGAATAGGTGGTAGTTCCTTCTCACCCCGAGTCAAGATGTTTCGATAGCGTTTTTGCTGGTTTTGGTATTCCTTTTCTGTAAGTTTTTTTGACGGGCGACTGGCAACAATTGCGCGATTTTCCTGCAGCATGCGCTTTATGTTAGCTGCCCACGCATATCCATTGGAGTCTACAATAAAAGTAAGTTCCCGCAGTAAATGAGACCCACACAAACCGTGACCACAATGTTCATAAGAGAGATAGGACTGCCAACAGTCATGAATAATAACCTCACCATAGCGGGGAATGATGCCAATATCCTCAATTGCTTCTGTGCCACGCTTGACATATAGAAATTTCAAGGTGATATCTCCTGCCGAAGCGACATGAATCCAATGATTTTTTCTGTCAACTCGCAATGAGGTTTTGTCCACATGTATAGCGGGTATTTGTAGTAATCGTTCAATATTGGATTCTTCTCATGTCTCCAAAGCCAGATGTAGTTGCATCACATATTTCAGGATTGTTGCTTCAGAGAGTACTTGACCGATTAAGGTTTGTATCATTTTTTGTGCCCGTTTGAGAGAAACCATCTGGGCAACGAGTAAATTCACAACGTAACTTTTGATGCCTGCGCCATACTGCAGGGGGCCTGACATGTCTTCTGGAAAATGTCCCTTGGTTTGCATATTGCAACGAGGACACACCTTGATTTCAGCATCCACATGACTAACCACCTTCTTGAAAATGATATCGATCTTTGTGCGTCGTTCATGGCCGGTAGCCTGGATGTTTTCCAGATTTTCGCCGCAACATTTGCAATCTCTAACTTCAGCAGTTTGAGTTATCTCTACAGTGCGTGTCTTTTCGGACAATGCATCATTTTGCTCTTTGCCCTTGCCATTGGTTCCGGATTCAGCGGCAGTTTTATCTTTGCCGGTTTGGGAGGAGGGATGTTGAGTTACGACTATTTTTCTTGGTTTTCTTCTCCATGAAGACTGTGATCAGCAACTCAAATAATATGATCATGGCATGGAGCAGGGCGTCGACTTCAGGTGTAACCTTGTCCTTGTCAGAGAGATCTTTGAATTTCTCCTTGAGCTGATCGAACTCCTCCCTAAGGGATTTTCTATTGACGCTGGGCATGGCGAACTACACCACTTCCCCGGCCTCGACAGCCATGATGGAGGAAAGCAGAGCAAGGCGCTCAGACCGGGGAAGTGCCTGGTAGCGTTTCCCCCAACTTTCAGCCTTGCGCTTGATGCGTTGGCGATCTGTGAAGTCTTTGCCAGCATAGCTGCACCAATGTACCCGGTCAGGGGTGAAATTATACCAGAGCTTTTCTGTTCGTACACCGCACTGGTTCATAACCTGCAGTTCAATTGTATTCCAATCCGTCAACTGTTCATCGTAGAGAGTAGACGGGTAACCGGAGAGTATCACCGAGCAGGATAACTCTTTGAGTATCTTCAGTAGCTCAAGATGATCCTGTTCCTGATATTCAAATCGGTAACGGCGGGTTGAGGAACGGGTTTTGTGGAGATACGGAGGATCACAGTATACCAATTCACGCCCACTATAGGTATAGCCGGAAAGAAACTGATGTGCGCAGATATGAATTTTCTCAACAGAATAGTCGCATTCAAAGGCTGTAAGTGGTTTTAGGTCAAGGTCAATACCAATATTATGCAGTGCAGGAGGTTTGCGTTGCATGATCGCACCACCTCCCAGGTGGGTTTCGATATAGGTATCATGTGGCGGCATCATGGCAATAATCGGTTGACATAAGCCCGATGTTGCCTTTGAGCCAAAGTAGTTGTTCATGGCTGTTGACCTTTGTTGTAAATTTGGCCAGCAGTATAGCGATAACGATCTATGTTGTCAAGAAAAAATCAATTGCTCTGGAATGTGCTTGTGAAGTATCGTGTGGGGGAAAACATCCCGGTTGGATGGGGGGGGGGAGTAGTTACGTTTTTTGTTCAATTGATTAATATTAAACTATGTTTGATCTCCATCTTGTCAAAGAGGTGCAGCTGAATCCGGTTATCAGGAGGGGAAAATTATCTGAGTGTAATGGAAAACATATTGGCTGGTGTGACTGAAATTTGGTGAAAATAGTAGGGGTTGCAGGGAGATGATATGTACGCTGGGAGATGGCATTGTTCCCATGGTGCCGGGCACCGTTTTAGCAGAGGGAGAAGGCTATTTGAAGGATCTGGATGAAGCACCCGGATCATACAAGGACATTGAAAAGGTAATGTAGTGTCAGTCTGACCTGGTAACTGTCCAGGTCAAACTGCAGTCCCTGTCTGTACTGAAAGGGTAGAGTGGCCAACATGTTCATAAAAAATGGGGGTTAATGATGACCGCCGTGGTCGGATCCTCCTGATCCTCCACTCCCACCGCCACCGGAATTTCCCCCGCCGCTGCTCCCGTGATCAGATCCTTCTGAGCCTGCCGAACCACCGGAACTGCTGCTGCCACCTGAACTGCCCCCGCCACTACTGTCGTGATCTCCGCCGGAGCCACTGGAACCGCCGGAATTACCGGATGAGTCATTGCCGGCACTATGGCCTGAACTGTCAGATCCTCCTGACCCGCCGGAGCTTTCATGGTCGCCTCCTCCACTGCTGCCGGCAGAGTCTCCAGGACCATTGCCGGATTGGTGGCCACCTTCAAAACCCCGGTCACTCCTGCCCTGGGATTCCAGGTCGTCTGCCTTGGTTCCGTGGTCGATGGCCCTGCTGAAATTTCTGGCAAGGGATTCACGGTTTTCATCTGCTTCCCTCTTATTGAAGGTGTTACGCATGGTATGCATCTCGCCTGTCGCAAAACCTTTCTGCAATGCCTTGCCAACCATATCTTCTGCTGTCGTCGAGGAGACACCCTGGCGGCAGAGATCTCGAGCTGTAAGCATTGTCTCCTCCGCAAGGGAGTATAAATCATCGGGACTTAATTGTCGGGATCGAGTCTGCAATTTGTCAGCAAGTTCTCTGGCGTCTTCCCTGCTCAGGCCAGCCGCAATTCCGGCGGTTATGGAGTTTCCCAGGGGAGTGACCTGACTCTTTTCCTTCGTTATCTGCCTGGCAAGGGTATAACCATACTCGTATCGTGCGGTCACCTTCTCCATGGCTTGGATGATTCTTTCCGGATCAACATGTTTTGCTATACCTTCATGGACCTTGCCGCTCAATGCATTGGAGGGTACTCCTTGTATCTGCGCTGTTTTGATACTGTTTTGCACCTGGAGCATCTGGTTTGTGGTGAAACCGGATTTTTCCATGGCCCTTGTCAATACCGGATCAGTATTGTCTCCAAATGCTGCTGAGGAAAATAAAAGTAGCAGGGAGAATATAAAGAATACTTTTTTCATGCTGATAACCTCCGTTAATTTTTGTTGGACCGTTACCTTTTATAACTCCAGGCGGATGTAAAGGTTACAGCTTATGGTTGATAGAGGCAGTTTTCTGTCCCAAAATCGTCAGTTTCTTTCAATTTACATTCGGGCAGATATACAGATCCGTCAACGATATAAAAATATTTGAGCTCTGAATGGGATGGTACGGTCAACTGCCATAGTCCGGAACTGTTCTTTATCGTGTCATGTAGAACATAATTATCAATCGATGAAGAGAACTGGACACTGGTAGCTTTTGGATACTGGAGAGAGAAAAGCAGGGAGTCTGTCTTGTATTCAACATAGTGGCTGGAGCCGCAACCGGAAAGTGATGCCAGCAGCAGCACTGTTATTATCAGATTTTTCATTATATATTGAGAGCAATGTTGATGATTGAATTTTCGCCGCCAAAGTCGTCCTGTTCATGACTCAGCACGGTGGGGTCAGGTATCTGCCGGTTGTTATCAACGAGATAACTGTATCGGTGCTCTCCTTCCGGCAGTGTAAGAGTGATGGCCCAGTAGCCGCTGTCACCGATCTTTCTCATGGGTACGGGGGACCAACTGGTGAAATCTCCGACAATGTCAGCCTTGTTGACATCCGGGTGGTAAATAACAAAACGATGCTGCAGTTCTTTCGTGCCGATAACAGGAGCGGGGCGGAGCAGAAAAACTGATGCTGCCACTATTGCTGCTGTTGCAAGTCCGGTGAGTGGTGCGAACCAGGACTTGAACATACTTACTTTCTCGGCCGGGATGACCGGTACCCTGCTTTCAGGCATGGTGATGACCATGTCGCCCTGAAGGAGTTTTTCCTGGTTAAGCAGCGCTACTGTTTCGTCTTTGAAGGGGCTATTGCTGTGAACCGTTTCAACAAACTCGACTTTTTCGTCCAGGCTGAGTTCGTTGTCCACAAACATACTTATCAAGTAATCTTTCATAATCTGTCCTGCTGGAGAATTTTTTTCAGTTTAACACGGGAACGGTGAATTTTTACCTTGATATTCGCTTCACTGTTGCCCGTAATATCACCAATTTCCCGATAGGAAAGTCCGCTGCTGACTATAAGTGCCAGGATGTCTCTTGCCTCTTCGCTCAGTTGCTGCATGGCATTCAGAACCCTTTTGTACGCCTCTTTAACAGTGTATGCATTCTCCAGATCAATACCCGGTCCATGGCGCTCTTCATCATAGAGAGTATTCAGACGATTTTTTCGTGTATGGTCGTAGAGCAGATGTCTGCTGATGGTAAAGAGCAGGGCGGAGCTTTGTTTTCTGTCTCTGTATCGTTCAAGATAGCGGGTAAAGCTCTCCTGCGTGATATCGGCAGCCAGATTGTAGTTGCCAGTTTTTCGCAGTAAGTAGCCAAAGAGCCGCTCCCTGTTGTCTGTATAGAACTTTTGAAAAGTATTCACCCTATCTCCATAACGTTTTTTTCGGAAGAAGGTTACGCCTTTTTTTTCAGGAAAACAGATTTAGTGCTTTACTCCAAAAACTTCTGCAATAAAAAACAAGAAATTGAGGAAGGCCGTTTAAAATTCCGATTTATTCGGGTTAGAAAATAATTAAATAACAACTGTAACCTTTTTGGGATGAGACCGTTTCCCCAATAGATCGTCCAACGGGTATTTGAATGAAGTGAGCAGGATGGCCTGCAGGTCTTCACCCGGTGGATAAATTTTTTCAGGGGGTTTTATGAAATTTACAGGAAAGGTTGCAAAAACACTTATCACAGCAGTCGCGATTCTTATGCTGAGCGTGCCTGCCATGGCAGGAAATGGGCATGGTCCCGGAAGTGGTGGCGGCAACAATGATGGCGTAGGTCCTGCTGACGGGACAGGTAATGGGCCCGGGACCGGCGACTGTGTAAGTGCTTTCCGATCTGTTTTTGATAAAAACCTGTTGCTGGTACGCGGTGGCAACGGCAATGGCGGCAATGGCCATGGTTCAGGTGGCGGACAGGGAAATGGGCACGGGCCGGGAGATGGTCGTGGCAATGACGGTGATGGTCCCCAGGACGGCACGGGTAACGGTCCAGGAACCGGTGTCTGTATAAATTCATAATCAGTGTGTTCAACTGCCGGGCCTGAAGATAACTTTTTTTCTATGCCCGGCATGATGACAATTCAAAAAAAGGAGTGAATATGGAGTCGAAATTACATACTATTCTGGCAATGATCGTGATATCCAGTTTAGTAATGGTCAGCAATTTGTTAGCTGGCAACAGGCCGCAGAGAAGCAGTATATCCGTCGAAATTTCCCAGAATGTAAAAGAGGATCTGATCCAGTTGAGAGAAGAGGAAAAACTTGCCCGAGATGTGTATCTTTATCTCTATACAGTGTGGGATCAGTGGATATTCTCAAATATCGCAAAAAGTGAGCAGCAGCATATGGATGCTGTAAAAAAACTGCTGGAGAAATACGATATTGAGGATCCCGCCGATATAGACATTCAGGGCAAATTTCAAAACCAGGATTTGCAGGATCTCTACGATGAACTTACTGCCGAGGGCACGCCGTCAGTGGAAGGTGCCCTGTATGTTGGAGCTACAATTGAGGATCTTGATCTTTTTGATATTTACAGGATGATTGGTGAGACTGATATCATTGATGTAAGTAACGTGTACGAGAATTTGAGCAGGGGATCCCGTAATCATCTAAGATCTTTTCTGGGGCAACTGATGCTTTTCGATGAAGATTATGCCTATGAAGCCCAGTTTCTGGATCAGGATGAGGTCGATGAAATTTATTCATCCCCAATGGAGAGCGGTCACCGGTAAACTGCTGAGTCACGACATCTGGTTTGAAAAGTATATTTTCTGTTAGTTGTCGTGGCTTAAATTCTTCTTGTTTTTATACTTTCCGGGGATGTATAAGAAGAGATGAAGAAAATTGTTCTTTTAATCAGCATAACTGTCTTTAGTTG
>JAFDME010000156.1 GCA_019306075.1 Deltaproteobacteria bacterium
GTCACCAGAATTGCTCTATGGCTACCGAGAGCAAGGGCTGAACGAACAGTCTTGATGGCACTCTCTTTACCCACAGTTACCAGTACAACTTCCCCACCCTCTTTTTCCACCAGCCGGGCCGCCTCTTCTATGGCGTACTCATCATAGGGGTTAATAAGAAATTTCACTGATTCTTCGAAACCATTCTCACCAACAACTCTTATATTTGCTGCGGTATCAGGTACATTTTTCACACATACAAAAACTTTCATGCTGTTCTCCTTTCCACTTCCTTTATATTCATAAACTTGATGGCGTCGTAAAAAGTCCGATCTCCTTCGTTATAGGTTTTTCTCAGAACCTCAACATACTCTATGTATGGTTGAGGGCCTGAGAAAAACACTATGCCTCGTATATCGAACTTTTTAACTTAGCCATCTACAGCTGTAATCGACCTTATTACGAATTCATAAACTTGATGGCGTCGTAAAAACTCTTTATCCTGCTATTCTGGCAATACACCTTTTTCCTTCGCACTCTTTGCCCACTCTTCAAAGGCGGATATATTAGCGGTGGTATGATAATCCACATGATAATCGCCGCTTGCCACATTAGTGATAACCTCAAAAGCCTGCTGATCTTCAGGTGTGTACAGCGGTTTTAAGACAAAGGTGTCACCTTTTTCTTTTCTGTAACGGCGATAACTCTCACAATCCTGTACAAATGCCTCCTCACTGAAAAAATTAAGATTATCAAGCACACCAAAACAGTGCCTGGCATTATGCACACCAAACTCTGTTAGGATACGTTTACCCCGCATGCCATCGGCCAGGGCTTTTTCCCCCGGAACCTTTTCCTCTGTGCTTCCACCGGACTGAACAGTAGGAAGTCCCGTTATCCAGATATTGATTCTGCTCACGGCCGCATTCAACATATCCATGGAGTCCTCGGAATAGGCCAGATCTCCGTTCGGTTTTGTTGGACAGGGCATCCCCCCGAACATGCAGACCATTCCCGGGTTGACCGTCTGGGCCACAGCCAGCATAAAGAACACTTCGCACTGGTTGATAATCATGCATCCCTCCGGACTCTGTGGCGCTGTTCTTCCCGCAAGGGGCATGGTGGTAAGACGCAGATTGTTCCCGTCTTCAGCACTTCTGATAAGAGAATCCATCATATTATCCATACATGAAAGAGGTGACTTCAGGCCGCAGATTGAGTCATGCCAGTCGTCCCGCCCGGCAAACCATTTTACCGCATCATTTTTATCCATATATGCACTGCAGGTGATTTTGATGCAGTTCTCCAGCCTGTCCATAATCTTATTGCACTCAAGGGCATCACCTTTATGTACCTTCACCGGCTGACTTACAAATCGTACAACGTCAAGATTCTCTTGCACTGAGTCTATAACCCGGGAAAGTTCCGCATAACTGGCGGGTAATGGAAACTCATCATCTTCACGATAGAGAAAGGGCGGTATTCCGCCAATCCCCAGAGTGTTCATGCCCTCGTCACCGGAATAGGTTTTGGGGGCGATATCAATGACCTGATCAATCAGCTCAGGAAGAAGATGAATACGAAAACTGGAGGAGTCATAGCCGGCCAGGCCGGTCGCCTCGAGTATATCGATGACCCTCTGGTTCCGTGTTTCAATGCCCACTTCTGAAAGAACTGCCTTTGTGGTTTCAACTATTCTTTCATAGGTCTGCTTTTCACTTTTCAGAGCTTCCTGATGTCTGGCGGGGGCCCCGGCAATCTGTTCATCAATATTAAAGCCTTTCATCACTTTCATAGCTCCATGCGTTATACCCGTGCAGAATCTGCAACCATTGCAAATTCCTTTTTGTGGCTTTCTATCCAATGCATCTGACGAACACTATGTTTAAAGTACGCAAGATACTCATAATCGTTTTTTTCACTCTCTGAGTAATAGTCAGAAATCTCCCAGCTCAGCAGATAAAAATTAGCCATTGCCAGCATGACAGGGAAATTATCCATCTCAACTTTGTTCAAAGGAGAGAGCCCCTTCATTTCAACAAGTGTATCCTGATAGCATTTCAGGAACAGCCTGCATTTTTCGAGATCCATTTTGCCATCATTACTCCCTCTCCAGTCAACGGAATTGTAAATAAGCGCGAGGCAAACATCAAAAAGACGGAAGTCTATCTTCGCCCAGTCCAAATCAAAAACCCCTACCACTCTGCCGCCTTCAAATTTCAAATTGCCCGGATGATAATCACTATGAATGGGATTCAGCACCATCTGCTCCGTATCTGTTTCAGACAAATCATTTGCTTTTATCAGTAAAAGGATGGAGTCTAGAACAGCTGTATAATAGTCATGAAATTTACTGTTCCTGTCTGGTATTATATAGCTGGAAAACAACTGTGGCATGCCATCAATCAAATCAAGAATACCGGGTTCAACGCGACCGAAATCATGATGATCAAGTCCCTTTGAAGCATTATGGAAAAGAGCCAGAACATGCGCAGTGCTTTTATATTCACTCTCTTCCATCAACGGATTATCCCAGGTGTACTTATCTTCTCCCGGTAAAAAGTGGTAGAGTGCAAATTTATTTTTGCTGATGGAGGGACTGACAAAACTACTTCCGTCCCGGCAGGGAATAAGACCTGCCAGGAGGTCAAATCCATTTGCTATGGTATGGGCGATCATGGCATGTTCAAAAAGAACCTCTTTTTCAGCTATACCCAGTTTGTAGTTTCGTAAAAAGTACTCTTTTACCTGACCATTCTGTTCAACAACCACCCGAAAACTCCGGTTGTTATAGCCGCCGAACACTTCAAAGGCATCGACCACCCTGCCGAGATCATAGAACCCCTCAACAACCTCAACAACCTGTTCCCGCAGGAAAGAATTTTCAAGGGTCTCCTGAACCTCAGCCGCAGTTTTCGCCAACCGTTTCACTCTCTGCAGGAGCTCGTAACTCTTCAAAGAGTCCATCTTCTGCAGCCGTTTCATATTGATCCCGGCCATTCTTCTCTCCCTGCTGTCCAGTGTCTAACGAAGTTTTTCTCCACCAGGATCGTAGAGAACTCTTTCAGCGACCACAGCGTCCACCATATCACCGAAAATTTCCACCTGGACTTTCTTTCCCGGAAGCGCCATCTCCGGGGGTAGATAAACATTTCCGATATTTTTATTTACTGTGTAGCCATAGGCAACTCCGCGCAGTCTGCTGATGACCTTGCCGTCACTCAGGACAGCTTCCCCTCCATAGAGCGGCAGCCACTCATCTGTGCCTACGACAAGGGTGCATAATTTACTTAAGACACCTTCAGCGCACACCTTCGCAAGAGCCGCAGAACCGATAAAATCCTTCTTCCTGTCAACGGTAAAACCTATCCCCGCCTCATACGGATTTTCAAGGCCGGTAACATCATCACTGTGGTAGAGGTATCCCTTCTCCATGCGGAGCGAGTTGAGGCTGTAATAGCCGCAGGCGGCAATTTCATACTCCTGCCCGCTCTCCCACAAGCTGTCCCAGACGATAACTGCCTGATCCGAAAGAACATACAGTTCCCAGCCATATTCACCGGCGTAGGAGAGCCGCTGAATCAGAACATCAACACCGTTAATTTTAATACTTTTTGCCGCCATACAGGGGACAGCCTCCGTTGAGACATCATCCTCCGTCACCTTCTGAAGGACAGATCCGGCCTTTGGTCCCCATAGCGCGATGACTGCATAATCTTCTGTGACATCCCGAATTTCAACCTCCGGATCACCCTGCTGCAGCCAGGATTTGATATGACCGAGGTCATTGTCAATAAAACCTGTACCGGTCACAAGCCTGAAATGGTGCTCAGCAATGCGGACAATGGTGATATCCGCAAGAATACCGCCCCTCTCATTGCAGAACTGTGTATAGATAACAGAACCCGCCGGTTTATCCATCTCACTTACCGCAAGCCTGTTAAGCAGAGGCAGGGCGCCGACACCCTTCAGATCGATCTTGCCAAAACCGCTCAGATCAACCATGCCGACTCTTTCCCGAAAAGCCCGGCACTCGGCACCAGTCAGATCAAACCAGGGGGGCTTTACCCAGCCGCCGGCAGCTCTCTGATCTTCACCGGCTCTCCGCCATGGCTGACCGGGATTCAGGTAGTTCACCCGTTCCCAGCCGTTCTTCTTGCCAAAAACAGCTCCCAGATCCTGCAGCCGGTAATGAAAGGGAGTTATCCTGCGCGGCCGCATTTCGGTATCCTCGTCCTGGGGATACCTGGTATAGTAGTAGTAGCGGTAACATTCGCGACCGCAGGACGCTGCGTAATACGGATCATGAAAATTTTTGCCAAATCTCCAGGGATGGAACGAGAACAGATCTACCTCAGACTGCCCTTCGATAATCCACTCGGCTAACGCTTTACCAATGCCCCCTGCGGCACCAAAACCCTCCATGGAAAGACCGCATGCCATCCAGAAACCCTTTACTGTCGGCCACGGTCCCACCAGAGGCCTGGCATCCGGCGTAAACGCGTCAGGATGGGCGACGAGACGTTCAATGCCTGCCTCCTCAAGGAACGGGAACCGTTTTATGGCATTAACCAGCAAATGCTCAAAACGATCAAAATCTGAAGCCACCTCGGTTGAACTGTGACTCCATGCAACCCCGTCCTCCCAGATCGACGGCGGATTAAGCTCCCAGCCGCCAAATAACAGCCCGCCATGCTCCGGGCGACCATAGATCAGCCGGTCGGTATCCCTGAAACATGGCCCGCCGTCGGGCAGCTCCGAACCGGGCACCGCCTGCAGGGCAAGATGCTGATGAACCACCGGGGTGGAGGGAACTTTTGCCCCAACCATGGCAGCAACCTGCTTACCCCACATCCCCGCTGAATTAATGATTATTTCAGTCTTGATTTTACCCTTACTGGTTCTCACTGCGGCAACCCTGCCGTCAGCTGTAAGGTCAATACCTGTCACCAGAGTGTTGAGGTAAATTTCAGCACCCAGCTCTTTTGCAGCTTTGGCGACGGCATAGGTTGTCCCATGGGGATCTATATGCCCATCATTAGGCAGGTAGACAGCACTGTACAGATCATCCGGACTTGCCCACGGCATAAGTTTGATCGCATCCTCCGGAGTGATCATCTCAACGTCAAGACCAACCCCTTTTGCGGTACTTACAGCTCTCTGCAGGGTCAGGTGCTGCTCTTTACTGGCGGCCATTCGAAGACTGCCGACCTTTCCGTACACACCAAGGGCGTCGTATAGTTCAGAACTGTACTTCCGCATTCTCATCAGAGTTGGGGAAGAGTTAAACTGAGTCAACATACCGGCCGCCATACAGGTAGATCCACTGGTAAGCTCACTTTTCTCAACCATCACCACATCTTTCCAGCCAGCCTTTGCAAGATGATAGAGTATTGAACAGCCAACTATGCCACCACCGATAACAACTACTCTTGCCTCTTTTTTCATCGTTTTTTCCGCTTCAGATTATCTCGTAAAAAACCTTCCACCACACCACTCCAGCAAAGGCAGGAGTGGTGAAAACGGCTATGCCAGTATCTTTTTTCGTTCAGGGTCAAAAAGTACACGACCCGGTTCAATAGTGGCAGGATAGCGCTCATTGTAGGATTCAATTTCAAAGCCATCTGTGACGGCAGCCGTCTCAACCGGCAGATATCCATAACAGATATTCTTCCCGATGGTATGCCCATAACCGGCGCTGGTAGTGACACCCACCACTTCACCCTCAAAAAGGATGGGGGCACTTCCCTGGATCATCAGTGGTTTTCCGGCATCAATGGTAAAGCTGCACAACCTGAACTGAGGCCCTTTTTCCTTGATTTTTGCAAGCGCCTCCCTGCCGATGAAATCATCTTTTTCCAGATCCACGCAAAAGCCCAGGCCGGCATCAAACGGCGTATACTCCGGGGTAAGCTCAGAGCTCCAGTCGGCATAACCTTTCTCCAGGCGGGTAGAAGCAATAGTACGATATCCGGCATTTTTGATACCGAATTCCTCACCTGCCTGCCACAGAGTTTCATAAACATGACCGGCAAATTCAGTGGGAATATAGAGCTCATAACCGAGCTCGCCAACATAGGTTACCCGAAAAGAGACAACCGGCGCATATCCCACGGTGAATGACTTGCAGGTACCAAAGGGAAAACCGCCATTACTTATATCAGTGTTGGTTGTCTTTTCCAGGAGTGCTCTTGAGTTGGGACCGATGACATTGATCACCGCATAGGCAGAGGTCATCTCTTTCAGGAAAACAGTGCCGTCTGCGGGTTTATGATTTTCCAGCCACCATAAAACCCTTTTACCAAAGGCGGTACCGACAACGATAAGGAATTTATCCTCAGCAAGACGGCCAATGGTCATATCACATTCGATGGTGCCCCGCTCATTGCACATCTGAGTATAAATCACCTTACCCACGGGACGGTCTATCTGGTTGGCACAGAGCCGATTTAAAAAGCTGAGGGCACCGGATCCCTCCACCTCAAATTTGCAGAAAGAGGACTGATCAATAAGGACCACATTTTCCCGCGCATTTTTATGTTCAGCTGCTACATGTTCGAACCAGTTCGGTGTCTCAAACGTGATATCATCTTTTGCTTCGACCCCGGCAGGTGCAAACCAGTTGGCCCGCTCCCAGCCATATTTGGCCCCGTAAACCGCACCTTTCTCCTTCAGCGGATAATAAAGAGGACTGCGCCTTACCCCCCGGGCCGAGTCATGCTCCTCATGGGGCCAGTGAATGGTGTAATGTTTGCCGTATATCTCTGTTGTTCTCACCACATTATACTGCCGGCTCTGATGGTACTTGCCGAACCTGCGGATATCCAGCGGCCAGATATCAAGACTCGGCTCACCCTCTATAATCCATTCCGCCATCATCTTCCCGGCACCACCGCCAGCCGCTATGCCAAAGGCATTAAAGCCGACAGCCACAAAGCAGTTATCAAGCTCGGGAGCAGGTCCCATGATAGCATCACCGTCCGGGGTAAATGCCTCAGGCCCATTTACCAGTCGTGAAATTCCTGCGGACTCCAGGCAGGGCGTTCGTTTCATGGCGGGATCAGACAATGTCTGGAAGTGATCAAAATCCCCTTCCAGCAGCTGGGAGATGAAGCCGTTATCCACCCCGTCAACAGCCCAGGGTATACCATCACGCTCATATCCTCCCATAACCAGGCCGCCAACTTCATCCTTGTAATAAATCAGGTTGTCCTTATCGCGAATAGTGGGCAGATTGGAGGGCATTCCCTCAATCTCATCGGTGACAAGGAACTGATGCTGGAACGGAACCAGAGGTGTATTAACACCCAGCATTTCTCCCATCTGATATCCCCACATCCCGGTACAGTTAACAACTATCTCACAGCGGATATCACCTTTATTCGTCTTCACCGCAGTGACCCGTTTTTTATCAAAGACAAAACCGGTTACCAGTGTATGCTCATAGATTTCGGCACCCCTGTTACGGGCTCCTTTGGCCATGGCCTGGGTGATTCCGGCAGGATCCGCCTGGCCGTCAGTGGGCATATACGCCGCGCCGATAATATCATCAACAGTGATAATCGGACAGAGGTCATAGGCCTCCCGGGGTGAAATAATATTCATCTCAAGGCCGAAACTGCGGGCAGTCGTTGCCCCTTTTTTCAACTCATACATCCGGTCCCTGGTGCTGGCCAGATGAAGACATCCACTTTTCTTCCAGCCTGTCGCCAATCCGGTTTCAGCTTCAAGTTCCTCATAGAGACTGACGCTGTACTGCAGCATTCTGGTGATATTCCGCTCGCCGCGCAGCTGTCCTACAAGTCCTGCAGCATGCCAGGTGGAGCCGCTTGTCAGCTCGCCTTTATCAATAATTACTACATCCTTCCATCCCATTTT
>JAFDME010000157.1 GCA_019306075.1 Deltaproteobacteria bacterium
TACTTATCTTCACCAGTGAAAAACTTGTTTTGGAAGAGAGGTGGAACTATGCGGATCCATTGCTTGATCGATTGCTCAAGTGGGTTGGGGAGACTGAGAGGAGTGACGAGTTCCTTGAACGAGCTGTTATCCTGCTTGAGCGCGCGATGCAGCATTACTGGCGGAGTGGGGAGGAACTACATGGAGACACTATCCAGAAAATGTTTTACCGGATCCGTACGGGCTCTCTGCCAAAGACGGCAATTGCAAAAGCCATTGCAGGACATGCCCAGGACAGAGGTATAGAGAGGTCGAGTCTGCCCGATCTTCTGCAAAAATGTTTTCTCGAACCTCATAATGATCTGTTGAGTTGCAGGCTTATTTTTCAGGGGCCTGTTGCCACACGATTTCTGGTGGAAACTCTGATCGAGACGCAGGATACGGCCCATCGCTATAAAATAATTGATCTCCTCACTTCCTTCGGAGATCCGCTGGTGGCAGAGATTGTTCAGGAACGAATCACCGAGCATATGCCATGGTATGGAAAATGCAATCTTCTTAAATTGTTGACTGCAGCCGGTGATAAAGATGATGCAGATGCTGCTCTTCCTTTTTTAAATCATAAGGATTTCAGGGTTCAGAGGGAGGCATTTCTCTGCCTGTATAAAATCGGTGGCAGGAGAAGAAGAGAGCTTCTTCTTCGAGCTCTTGCCAATTCTTCAGAGCTTATAAAGATTCAGATAATCAACGCGCTGGTACGGTTTCCTGATCCTGAAGTTGGTGATCACCTTGCAAAATGGTTGACTGAATATGATAGTTTCAGTGAAAAAAATAGAGACGCTCTATTGATGCAGTTGCTCGATACCCTGGCGGGATGCCCATGTCCGTCTGCGGAAAAAGCAGTTCAGGATTTTTTAAAGAACCGCGGCCGTCGTGCCGGCAGAAAAATTCCTGAACCTGTCTGGGAGGAAGCTGAAAAGACGATGAACCTTCTGGAAAGTAATCAGAAGAGGGCAAAAAAGTCCCATGTCCAGGCGAGTCAACTGCGGAAAGATGCAATCAGGCAGGCTGTTAAAAGAGGGAAAACAGCACCTGGCGAGAGGATCATAACGGGACTGGCAGAAGAACAGGCCATCCGTATGCTGCTTGGTAGTGGAGAAGAAGAGAAGGCAAGGGAAAAACTTGTACAACTGATCGGCCAGACGACTCAGACCAGGAATTATGTACAGGCGGAGAAACTCAGGGAGTGGCTCATTGACATTAACGAGACTGCCATTGGTGATATTATACGTACCGCGGAAATTATTTCCCACCGGAAGGTGGCTGCCGTAGATTCGACGCATCTGGAAATATGGAAGGAACTGTATGAGTATTTGACGACAGAGGAATTTGATGCCCTGTACCAGTCCCTGCAGCAGAAGAAATACGAAAATGAAGAGATCGTAGTTCATCAGGGGGCACTTCAGACGGCGCTCTATTTTATTAATTCAGGGACTGTAAAACTGTTTTTCCGTGATAAGGGCAACAGGGTTCTTATTAAAACCATGGGAAAAGGTGAAATTATGGGGGCCGGATCTTTTTTTGACGCTTCTGTGTGGACCGTTTCAGTTGCGAGTGTCGGCATCAGTGATATTTCTCTGCTGAGACATGAGAAAATGCATCAATGGAAGGAGGAATTTCCCGGGCTGGAACAAAAACTTCGTGATTTTTGTTCCAATTTTGAAACCATCGAACATATTCTCAGTCAGTCTGCCCAGGATCGCAGACAACATAACCGATACACTGTCAGCGGACAGGTTACAACTCTTCTTCTTGACAACAGCGGTCAGGCCACCGGAGTGAGTTCGGAAGTGGAATTATGTGATATTTCACAGAGTGGCGTATCATATTATCTGCAGATACCGAGAAGAGAAAATGCCAGACTGATTCTTGGCAGGAAAGTCAAAATTATATTGCCTTCCACAGGGAGCGGAGCTCAGGAGGGCGGCGTAATCGGTGACATTCTTGCGGTGAAAATGCGGCCGGGTTTGGATAGTGGCTATTCGATTCACGTCAGGTTTGATACGGAAATCAGCAGCTTGCAGCTGGATGAAATAGTGATGATCTTCGATGGGAAGAGCACGATTTTGTAGTAGTCTGAGTAAATAACAGGGGAAAAGCAGGATTTCTTATGACTGTTGCTGATGATTCCATAGCACGTTTTTATTTCAGACATCTGTCGGGCGAGTACCAGGACGGGACAGTTTATGGTGCTGACTGTCCCTTTTGTGCCGGGCATGGTTTTACTCCAGGGCGCATGGTTGTTTTTTTAAACCGCGAAAGTTTTTTTTATGGCTATTTTCGTTGTCTTAATCGTTGTGTCCCCGGAGGATTTGTCAACTGGTTTGCCTGTCTTTCCGGGATATCCCGTGAGGAAGTACCCGGCTATATCCCTGCTCAGGATGTGATTACCACTCAGCCTGAATACCCTGTTGAGAATATAAATGATGAGATCCGGCTATATGGAGATCGCCTTACCTCTTCCCTGATTGAAGGATTTACTGCTGGCGGGGTGACAGAGGCAACTCTAAAAGAGCTGGAGATTGGATTTAACGGCAGGTATATCGTTTACCCTTATCGCCAGGAGGATGGTAACTGTTACGCTGCACGATGTGTTTATCCCGATCGCCCGGAAGATTACTTCTGGCATGGCGATGAAAAATTCAGTGTTGAACCCTATAATCTCTTCAATCTGCAGGATATCAGACGGTGCGAAGGCGGTACACTTTTCCTCTGTGAAGGAGAGGAGAACATGCTTCCTTTGAGGCAGCTCGGATTTCCTGGAGTTGCGGTATCTCACTACACCGCTCTTGATAAACTATCACCTGAGCTGTTTGGCGAACTGAAGAATGTATTTCTCGTTATTAATAATATTCCTGAATCCGAACAGGCGGCTAAAAATTTTGCCTCACGGTTGGGGTTTAAGGCGAGGATACTCTATTGGCCGGCCGGTTCTGCTCCGGGATACTCTCTCAGCCGGCTGGCGCTGGATTCCGGCAGGGAGTTTGGCAGGGAAGTAAGTGTCATGGTGAAACAGTCGAGAGCTTTTTCACCGTTTGCTTCACCTGAAAGGGAGTATGGTCTGTTTTTACAGAATCTTGAAAAAGAACAGGGGGAAGAATATCTCCGGCTTTCATCAGGGTTTACTCTCCTGGATAGAACTCTGGGAGGTATCCATGGTATTAATGTGATTGGAGGAGCTCCTAAAATCGGTAAATCGACTTTTATGATTCAGATAGCAACCGAGATGGCTCTGAATAGAGTACCTGTTCTCTATTATGATTTTGAAAACGGGCGTCAAAAGATATATCAGCGAACTCTGAGCAGATTGAGCAGGCTTTCAACTGCTGAAATAAAAGAAGAGAGAGAGAGCGGGGAGAT
Organism: Deltaproteobacteria bacterium; assembly: GCA_019306075.1. GTDB lineage: Bacteria > Desulfobacterota > Desulfobulbia > Desulfobulbales > Desulfocapsaceae > Desulfomarina. The sequence continues at coordinate 3,400 of JAFDME010000157.1, forward strand.
AAAGGAGAGGTATGACTCTGCATGCGGCATTCTGCAGCAGCTGTTTCGTTTTCTGCGAGTAATAAATGACAGGAAAGTGACACCCGCCCTGATGCGTAAACATATAGAATTCATACGCCATGAAACGGGGAGTGAATATACTGTTGTGGTTATTGACAGCCTGCATAAGCTGCCGTTCAAAGAGTTTTCTGAGAGGCGCAGTGGTATCGATGCCTGGCTGCGTCAGTTTGAATCGATAAGAGATGAATTGCAGGTTTCCTTTCTGGTTATTTCAGAACTCACACGCGGGCCGGCCGGATCCTATGATGAAGAGCCCCATCTGGGTATTTTTAAAGGCTCCGGAGACATTGAATACAGTGCAGATAACGCGCTGGTTCTCGTCCCCTCTCCCGGCAGTGAAATAAATGAGGCAACTCAGGTAAGAAGTAACCGACTCTGGCTTGTCGCCAGTAGAGAACACAGCCCGGGTTCTGTAGCTGATTATCCGGTGGATTACCCTTTCTGGGGGGTAAAAGAGCAATCGATATAAGGCTTCATGAGAAATCCGGGACAGACACTAGACAGGCACTAGACAGCCTCCGCCTGTTGCCAGTTCTTCAGCGCTGCAAGCGATTTTTCAGCGCGCACCTCCCCTCTCAGTCTCTTTGGGATTTTCTTCTTCCACGCCGGAAACAGTCCAAAATTAACATTAGATGGCTGGAATTTTTTAGGTTCACTCAGAGTTAAATGGCAGATCAGAGCCCCGAGAGCTGTTTCCGGTGGGGGGATGACTGGAGGTTCGCCTGATGTGAGACGGGCCGCGTTAACTCCAGCCAGTAATCCCATGGCAGCTGATTCGATATATCCCTCCACTCCTGATAATTGCCCGGCAAGGAGAAGGTCGGGTCTGGACTTGAACTGCAGGGTCGGCCGCAGAAGTTCCGGGGCGCAGATAAAGGTGTTGCGGTGGATGTTGTCCCCTGAATGTTTTCTTTTCTCAGCTGCACGACAGCATATGGAGTTCTGCCGGTTTTCGGGTCCTCAAGACCGACGGGTTTCATTGGGCCGAAGCGAAGAGTATCGTCTCCGCGGGAACGAATAACCTCAATGGGCAGACAGCCCTCAAAATATTTTACGTCTTCAAAACTTTTGAGTGGTACGCAGGCAGCAGCTGCAAGTTCCTCTATGAAACGCAAATACGTGTCTTTGTCCATAGGGCAGTTTAAATAATCGCCGGGGCCGTCTTCATATCGTGATTTGCTGTAGATGATTTCCATGTCCAGTGACTCTGCATATACTATTGGAGCAATGGCATCGTAGAAGGCAAGGCGATCTCTGCCGGTCAGGTCTGCCAGTGATTCAGCAAGAGGCTCCGAGGTGAGAGGTCCTGTCGCGATAATTGTATAAGAAGATGATTCAGGCGGAATGGTGATAATTTCTTCCCTTGTGATTTCAATAAGAGAATGCTGTTCAAGGCTACCAGTTATTTGTTCTGAAAATAGGTCTCTGTCCACGGCGAGGGCTTTGCCGGCGGGAACAGCAGTATCATCGGCTATCTTAACAATAAGGGAATTACATCTTCTCATTTCTTCTTTAAGAAGGCCAATGGCGGAGTGGCGATCGTTTGACCGGAAAGAGTTGCTGCAGACCAACTCCGCAAGATCAGTGCGGCTGTGGACAGGGCTGAATTTGTGAGGTTTCATATCAATCAGTCTGACCCTGCAGTTTCGCTCTGCAAGCTGCCATGCTGCCTCACTGCCTGCCAGACCACCACCAATTATAGTTACTCTATTCATTGTTGCTCCGGGTAGAGGGGAAGTGTAAAAGTTAAGGGTTGTATTCGATTGTCACGCGCACCTTTTGCCTGCCCCATTTCAGTGCATCATCATGTGACTTGAAATAGAGGTCGATTCTGTCCGGGCCTTTTATTGCCCCGCCTCGGTCTTCAACTACACCCCACCCATAACCGGGAACATACATCCGGGTCCCAAAGGGGTAGTAACGGGCATCAGCTGCAATGGTGCCGTCTTCAGGCAACAGGTACCATGGGAAAAAGAGCACACGGACGGGAATCATCCATGGGTGCTGGATGGAATCCATGGAAAAAAGGCCCTCCTCAGGTTCTTCAGGATAAGTGCCGCTGGCGGTTTTACCACTGTAGGAGGCGCCTTTGCGGCTCCCCTGGCTGACATATTTATTCCAGAAATCGAGTCTCAGGTAGCGATCATTGCCATGCTGCCAGCTGCAGCAGGAAGAGCATCCGCAGTAGGCCGTTGCTTCCATAATTTTTGTTACCGGTTTTTTTGAACATCCCGTTAAAAAAAATAAAGGGAGCAGGAGTGCCAGGGTGTAAAAAAGAGCCGAATAGTTCAGACAATCGGTCCCGGCGGCGGTTCTGCACTGATTTATGTTCTGTGAAACCATTTCTTTACCTCAAGCGAAGTAAACTGCTTGATCACCGGCCTGCCATGGGGACAGTGGGAGAAGAGATCCGCTTTAACCATTTCATTGAGCAGATTGTCAATCTCAGGTTTTGACAGTTCTGTCCCGGCCTTTACCGCCCCCCTGCAGGCCATGGTGGCAAGAATTGTATCAATATAGTCGCCACCTGTTCTCCCGCCTTCACTGCCAAATTTTTCCAGGATGTCATTGAACAGTTCTCCGGGGTGAATTTGTCCGGCAAGTGCGGGGATGGCGGAAATAATATAGGAATTGCCGCCGAATTCTCTGATGGAAAAACCCATGGAATCAATTTCTTTACTGTATTTCTCCACCAGTTGAGCTTGAAAAAGAGAAAGTTCAACTGTTTCGGGAAAGAGAAGATTCTGACGTGGAACAGTGCCCTGGAGGAACTGTTTCCGTAATTTCTCATAGAGCAGTCTTTCGTGGGCCGCATGCTGATCAATGACCAGCAGTCCTTCTCTGTTTTTACATAAAATATAAAGATCTTCAAATTGACCTATGACCAGAAGGTTATGTGTCTGCGGCCTGGGTTCATTATTTGATGATCTGTTCTCCGGCGGCAGGGACAACTCTTCTTTTCCGGCCGTATCAGTCGGCGTTGAAGGTGAGACAATCGGTTTTACTGAAAAGGGTTGTGAAGGCTGCTGCAGACCAGGATAATGGCTGACCACTTCTGCAGTCCGGTAGAGATCTTCAGGTTTACCACCAATAGTAGAAGTCATATGGGCAGTCGGGTTGGACTCTGCGGGTATTCTGGTTGTTTCCTTGCGTTCAGCTGTACCGTAAAACCCGGCTCTTAACTGTTCCTGCTCGCCTGCCATTGCAGAGGCTACCGATCTGCTGAGAAGAGTATGTATATCCCTTGAGTTTCGAAAACGGACTTCATGCTTTGCCGGGTGTACATTCACATCTATCTCACCGGCAGGCAGGGTGACGTGGATAAGACCTGACGGGTTTTTTCCTTTCAGCAGGAAGCCGCGCAGACCTTCGGTTACTCCATGTACTATCATCCTGTCTTTGATGGCACGGCCATTAACAAAAATCCGCAATTTGGCAGGCCCGGGGGTCACCCTCTCCGGTGGAATAAGAAAACCGCTGATGTGTCGCTGCCTGCTATTCCAGTCAACCCGGATGAAGGTATCTCTATAGTTCAGTATCCGGCCAAGTCTCTGCTGCAGGGAAAGTGAGTTGTTGAGGTGTATTGTTTCCTTTCCATTAATTCTAAGAATAAAAGTGACATGAGGTGAGCCAAGGGCATAATTTTTTACTACCTCGTCGATATGAGAAAGTTCCGTACGAACAGTTCGAAGAAATTTACGTCTGGCAGGAGTGTTGCCAAACAGGTTTTTGACTTCAAAAGAACTGCCGAAGCTGCATCCCGTCTCATGAACCTTTATCAGCTTCCCGTATTTCAATACGACCTTGGTGCCAAGTTCTTCTCCTTTTGGTCTGGAGACGATTGTGAACTGGGAAACAGAGGCCATGGAAGGGATAGCCTCTCCCCTGAATCCGAGGGTTTCAATAGCAGCAAGATCTTCCTCTTTCTGAATTTTTGATGTCCCATGCCGTTCAATACTCAACAGGATATCGTCTTCATTCATGCCCTCACCATCATCAATAACGCGGATCAGACGGGTTCCACCGCCTTCAATCTCCACCTCAATGCGGCTTGCTCCGGCATCAATACTGTTTTCCACAAGCTCTTTGACAACAGAGGCAGGGCGTTCTACGACTTCACCGGCGGCAATTTGATTTGCGAGTTGTTCCGGTAGGATGCGAATTTTTGACATAGCAAAAAATGATTATGGTTGATTGTTGGGAGCGAAGTGGTACTGTTCTGCAGAATCTGAGACCCATCAACGCTATTAAATACTACCATTACTCTGTAAACAGTGTCACCCACAAAAAATAAAGCGGTAAAGAAGGCTCCTGTTCGCAGAACAATGAGCCGTAAAAAAGTCTATAATGAAAAGCATATTACCGGATTTCTCCTGTTTATGTGTTTTCTTCAGACCTCTTTTTTAGGTCTTTTGCTTTTCATCCTGGTCAGTCTGCACATACCGGATATTAGGAGTGTCGCACATTATCAGCCGCCCCAGGCAACGCTGATTTATGACCGGAACGGGACTATTATAGACCGTATGTACATTGAGAATAGAACAGTAATACCTCTCTCCTCAATGTCACCCCACTTACCAACAGCTTTCGTTGCAGCAGAGGATGGGCGATTTTTTGAACACCCCGGCCTGGATTTTTTTTCGGTACTCAGGGCAGCGATCAATAATCTCAGAACCGGAGGAAAAGGGCAGGGAGGCTCAACTATAACCCAGCAGGTCGCCAAATCCCTCCTTCTGACTCCTGAAAAAACCTATGTGAGAAAATTCAAGGAGGCAATTCTTGCCTGGCGGATTGACAATCTTCTCAGTAAGGAGGAAATTCTCTATATCTACCTGAATCAGATTTATCTCGGGGAGGGTGCCTATGGTGTGGAAGCTGCTGCCCAGATATATTTTGGCAAGAAGGCTTCTCAGCTCAATCTTGGTGAGTGCGCCCTGCTGGCGGGACTGCCCCAGGCTCCCAGTCGATACTCGTTGAAAAAACATCTGCAGAGGGCAACGGAACGCCAGAAGTATGTGCTTAACAGGATGGCTGCTGATGGCTATATAACTGTGGCCGAGGCAAAAAAAGGGTATAATGCCAGAATCAGTTTAAACAAACTTTCGCTTCATTCCGGACCCAACAGTTACTATCTTGAAGTTGTAAAAAAACGTGCACGTTCAGTGCTTAATATGCCCCTTCAAAGGGCAGGGGCCCATATTTATACCCATCTGGACAGGGCAATGCAGCGTAAGGCAATGACTGCTGTGCAGAAAGGGACGAGGGATTCTTTTTTGAGACAGAAGGCATCGGGCAGGAAGGGGAGCAGTGTGCCCCAGGGAGCTCTGGTCTGTCTTGAGACGGCAACCGGCAAGGTTCGCAGTCTTGTCGGCGGTACTGATTTTAAAAAATCACCTTTTGACAGGGCGGTTCAGGCGCGAAGACCGGCAGGATCTACATTCAAACCGTTTGTTTACGCAGCGGCACTGAAGAAAGGGTGGGCACCGGAGTCTGTTATAGCGGATTCACCGCTGACCGTCAGGGGCAGAAATGGCAGACAGTGGCGTCCGAAAAACTATTCAGGAAAATATCATGGTCAGACTACTCTGCGCCATGCTCTGGTTCACTCATATAATGCTGCAACCGTACGGCTTATGCAGAAGGTTGGGGTAAAACCCGTCGTTTTCCTGGCCAGAAAGGCCGGGATCGAATCCCCGATGGAGCCTAGTCTGGCCCTGGCTCTTGGCGCAGCAGACGTTTCTCTGCTGGAAATGACCTCTGCCTACACAGTTTTTGCAGGTAACGGCACCAGCTACCCTCCAGCTTTTATAGACAAGATCGTCCTCTCTGACGGTGCTGTCTATCGTTTCTCAGACAACTGGCAGAGAAAAAGAGTTCTCCAGGCTGGCGTGCTGCAACAGATGCAGTCAATGCTCGGAGGGGTGGTAACGGTTGGGACAGGGAAAAGAGTCCGCGATGTGCCGGGGGTAAGAGGCGGGAAGACAGGTACTTCCAATGATAATCGTGATGCCTGGTTTATAGGATATGACAACCGTTACACTACTGGTGTCTGGCTTGGCAGAGACAGGAATCAGAGCCTTGGCAGAAGTGAGAGCGGCGGCACTGCTGCAGCACCTGTCTGGCGGAATTTTATGCTCTCTGTGAAAAAAGATTTTTGATTACCATTGAACCTCAGTTTCATTATCAGCCGAATATTCCCTTCAGGGTGAAAAAGAAGAGCATTGCCATAGCAGCACCGGCCGGTAGGGTTACGACCCATGAGATAATAATGTTCAGTATCACTCTGAGGTCAAGGGCACCAATGCCCCTGGCCAGACCCACTCCGAGTACTGAGCCGACAAGAATATGGGTAGTGGATACCGGCAGGCCGGTTCGCGAGGCAATGACAACAGTAGTAGCTGCGGCCAGCTCTGCACAGAAACCGCGGGATGGTGTCAGCTCGGTTATTTTTTTTCCGACAGTCAGCATGACCCTGTAGCCCAGCGTTATCAGGCCGAGTACTATACCAAAACCACCGAGCAGGAGAATCCAGACGGGAAGATCCGACTGCTGCATTACCTCTCCACCCGAACTGACGATACTGTAGACTGCGGCTAGAGGGCCGATGCCATTGGCAACATCATTTGAGCCGTGGGCAAAGGCCATGGAGCAGGCAGTAAAGAGCATCATTGGAGTAAAAACTTTTTCCACGCTTGCGTAGCTGAATTCCCGGTCTGCGGTGGCATCTTCCTTGATATTTCTGATAAAGTAGTAGCCGATAGCCGAGGTTAGAAGGCCAAAAATAATGGCAAAACCAAAACTTCCCCCTGTTGTGAGCTCTATATGGAGATGTTTCAAGCCTTTAAACATAGTGACCAGCGAGATCATAAATCCTACAAGAAAGATATAGGCAGGAGCATATCTTTTCGCATTTTTCAGGGGATTATCCGTATTGAAAATGAGTTTTCTGGTACTCATGACAAGGAGAAAGGCAATTGTGCCTCCCACCAGGGGAGAGACTACCCAGCTGATGACCACGCCACCAACCTTCCCCCATTTGACGGATTCCGGGCCTATGCCGACAATGGCAAAACCTATAAGTGCGCCTATGATGGAGTGGGTTGTGGAAACCGGCCATCCTTTGGAGGATGCAATCATGAGCCAGACCGCCGCTGCAAGGAGTGATGCCAGCATGCCGTAGACCAGAATCTCGGGAGAGTTAATGATAGAAGTGGGATCAATAATGCCCTTTCGTATTGTTTTAGTGACATGGCCTCCCGCAAGCAGGGCACCGAGGAATTCAAAAATAATGGCAATGATGATGGCCTGTTTGACTGAGACAGCACCTGCTCCCACCGAAGTGCCCATGGCATTGGCCAGATCATTTGCCCCTATCCCCCAAGTCATATAGAGGCCGAATATAACGGCCATAATGATCATGGCTGTACCGTATGAAGCTATAATATCCATCTTCAGACCTTCTTTTATTTGGAGAGGAAAAGTAGAAAACGATCAGCAAGGTTTTCGCATTGATCAGATATTCGCCCGAGTAGATCGATAATTTTGTACCAGAATATTACGGAAACAGGATCAAGTTCGCTTTCTGCCGCAAAGAGGGCCTTTCTGGTCCGGTGCATAATGGCGTCAATATTATGCTCACTGCGTCGAACTCCCGCAATCATCTTCGATGTTTTTTGAAGTTCTCTTCCTCCAAAGCCAACTTCAAGGAGTTCATCAAGACGACCAGTCATATCTCTCGCCTCAGCACTGATTTCCATTGTCCCTTCAAGCAGCTCGTCAAGCAGTTCCTTGATTGCCTTCGGTACAGTCATCTCTCTATAGGTGAGAATTTTTCCAATCTCTTCCGCTGTGTCAGCAATATGATCCTGGTCGCCGATAAGACTGAGGAGATCTTTCCGGTCAACCGGGAGAAAGAGAGACTTTGGCATGTTCAGCCTGAAGGTGGATTTAAGCTTATCGGCTTTGGTTTCAAGGGCCTTGATCTGCTCTGCAGTTTCGTAGATCTGCTCCTGATCTTTTCTATAGAGTGCATCAAAGAGAGGAGGAATCAGGCATATGCAGGAAAAAACAACTCCCATATGTTCCTGGATTGGTTTAAACGGGGACCCACGCAGGAGTCCGGAAAGTGAGCCACCGGGCAGAAATGCCATGATTCTTGACCTCTGTGGTGTCGTTTCCCCTTAGAATACGGGAGAAAACAGGAAATTTGAGATGAATGAAATGATGGGAATCTATTGTATTATAGTCTGGTAATTGCAGGCTGCAAGGTGAAAAATGATTCTGTTGCTATCATCAATTAAACCCCATATCCCTGCCACAATAACCGTTTTTTCAAGTATTCGAGGTAATTGTTTTTTTCTGGATTCCGCCTTTATTCGAGTTTGTTAATAAGTTTTGTAAGAGGTTCTGCTGGAAAGCTCACCGGGATGAGGTTGCTGTCAATTTCGATAAAAAGACTTGGTCCCTCCACATGGGCTGAATAGATAATATGGTGGTTCTTGATGGTGCCCACATTTTTCCAGACACTGCCAAAAGGGTCCAGGGGAGTGTGGCCGACGATTAAAGCTGCTTTTTTCGACAGGTTAAGTCCTTTACGAAATTTTTTTACATC
>JAFDME010000158.1 GCA_019306075.1 Deltaproteobacteria bacterium
TGCCCCCTTTAAGGGAGCGCAGAACCGACATTCTGCTGCTTGCCGAATTTTTCCTTGAAAAATATGCAAAAGAAAATAAAAAAAAGATTGATCGCATTTCCACTTCGGTAATTGATATGCTGATTCAATATCATTGGCCGGGCAACGTGCGGGAGCTGCAGAACTGCATGGAACGGGCGGTGCTGATCTGCGATGGTAATTCAATTAAGGGGTTTCACCTGCCTCCTTCTCTTCAGACAGCAGAGTCTACCGGCAAAGGTAAACCACTTTCTCTGGGGGTTGCGGTTGAAAATTTTGAAAAAGAACTCATAATTGAAGGACTTAAACGCAATAATGGTAATCAGACCAGGACTGCCAAAGATCTTGATACCAGTCTGCGGATAATCAACTATAAAATTCACCAGTACAATATAGCCCCTAAACAGTATAAAATTTGATGAATATTCTCCTCCACAGCTGTTGCGGCCCATGTTCCATCTATCCTTTAAAGCGAATACAGCAGCAGGGTTTTTCCGTCAGTGGCTATTTTTACAACCCTAATGTTCACCCTTACAAGGAGTTCAGGCGCCGCCTTGTTGCTGCCGATGAGTATTTTCAAAAAATCGGGGTGCCGCTCATTATAGAAAGAAAATATGGTCTTGTGCAGTTTCTAAGGGCTGTGGTGAATAACGAGAAAAAGCGCTGTTCCTACTGCTACAGGGAGAGGCTGGAGAAAACTGCCGAAAAGGCGGCAGAGGATGGTTTTGATTCCTTTTCCACAACTCTTCTTTACAGTAAGTATCAGAATCACCAGGAGATATACTCTCTCTGTGAAAAGCTGGCTGAAAACCATTCCATCCTATTCTATTACGAGGATTTCAGGAAAGGGTGGCAGGAAGCCATCGATATATCCAGAGAGCTTGAGATGTACAGACAACCCTACTGCGGCTGTATATACAGTGAGCAGGAGAGGTATGATAAAAATTACAGAAAAGCGATAGGTTGAAAAATGATACAGATGCTTGTTATTGCCACCCGCAATAAAAATAAACTTGCTGAATTCAAGGTTATCCTGAAAGATCTTGCAATGGAGATCAGGTCACTTGATGACTTTGGTCCTATCCCGGAAGTTGTTGAAGATGGCGATACCTTCGACGAGAATGCCTATAAAAAAGCGTACCATACAGCACGTTTTTTAGGACTTCCTGCCATTGCTGATGACTCAGGGCTGGTTGTGGAGGCACTTGACGGTGCACCCGGCGTTTATTCCGCAAGATATGCCGGTGAGGGGGCCGACGACAAGGGTAACTGCGACAAACTGCTGCGAGAACTTGAGCTGAAAGGGGAGGGAACCCGCAAGGCCCATTTTACCTGTGTCCTTTCCATTGCGGTGCCATCCGGTCCGGCGCTGACCTATGAAGCCAGCTGTGAAGGTGAAATCCTGAAGGAACCGAGAGGAGAAAGCGGCTTTGGTTATGATCCTCTCTTTTATTTTGCAGAATATGCCAAATCTTTTGCAGAACTGACCATGGAGGAAAAAAACAGGGTAAGCCACAGAGGCAAAGCTCTGCAGGAGGTCAAGTCTGAAATAAAAATGATAGGTAAATGGCTTAAGCAGCGACTTGCGGAAGAAAAACCACCAAAACCTGATCACAGCGAGTTTGAGGGCAATGACTGGTCACGGGAGAGGGGCTGAAACGGGGATGATCTACTCAACCCCCAACTCTCTTGTAAGAAGGTCTTCAACCGCCAGAGAGCAACTTTTATCTTTGTAGAGAAGATTGTACACCTGTTCAAGTATGGGCATTTCCATACCGAGTTTTGCGGCCAGGTCGTGAATGGACGCGGTTGTTTTTATACCTTCCGCAACCATGCTCATCTCCCCGGTTATCTGCTGCAGCTTTTTACCCTGACCAAGCTTCAACCCTACTGTCCTGTTCCTGCTTAAATCTCCGGTACAGGTGAGCAGCAGATCCCCTATACCGCTCAGTCCTGAAAAGGTGGCAGGATCCGCCTTCATTGCCACCCCAAGCCGCTTCATCTCGGCAAGACCGCGGGTAATAAGCGCTGCGCGGGTGTTCAGACCATATTTCAGTCCATCACACACACCGGCGGCTATGGCAATAATATTCTTAAATGAACCACTTATCTCAAGACCTGTAACATCCCGGCCAGCATAAACCCTGAATGTCTCCGTTCCAAATATCTTCTGTATATCACGGGCTGTCTGCAGACGCGGAAAACCAATAGTTACTGCGGTAGGCACACCATCTGCCACCTCTCTCGCAAAAGAGGGACCGGAGAGAACCCCTGTTTCAATATCTCCTCTTCCTTTTTTCTGCAGCAGCTCTTTCATCACCCCGGTCATGGTGAGAAGGGTATCATTTTCGATTCCCTTAACCGCTGATATAATCTTTACATCCTTTGCAAGATAGGGTATCAGAGCTTTAAAAACCTCTCTCAGGCCGTGGGACGGCACCACCATCACCACGAGACTGCTGTTTTTTACACACTCCTCAAGACTGTCGGTGACCTTCAGATTTTCCGGCAGTTTTATTCCGGGAAGATATCTGCCGTTTTCCCTTTTCTCAGCTATCTCCCTCAGGTGGCCTTTATTATAACCCCATAAAGAGCAGCTGTACCCCTTTTTTGCAAGGAGCAGGGCAAGAGCTGTACCCCAGCTCCCGGCACCTATAATTGAGATTTTCTCCTCTTTATTCCTCATCCGGGATATCTTCACTTTTTATACTCTCAGAGTCAGTCTCTTCCACTGGAGAGTCGTCTAACTCCACTTCATCCTCCCTTTCCTTGGCAACACAGTCCATGCCAACCAGTTTTTCCCCATCTTCCATATTAATGAGGCAGACGCCCTGAGTGCTTCTCCCTATAATCCTGACATTATTAAGATCCATTCTGATCATCTTGCCCAGATCAGAAATTAAAATGATCTCAGCCTCATGATCGACCTGTTTTGCATCAATGATACAGCCGTTCCTGCTGCTCTTTTTAATTGCTATGACACCCTTTCCACCACGCTTCTGCAACCGGTATTCTTCAACAGGGCTGCGTTTTCCATATCCGTTTTCAGTGACGGTGAGGATTGAATCCGTGGAAGAGATAACAATTGCGCTTACAACAATATCACCAGTCGCAAGTCGAATTCCTCTGACACCGGCAGCGGTTCTGCCCATGGTTCTTATGTCCGACTCTTTAAAATGAATACACATGCCCTCCCTGGTAATCAGCAGTATTGTGTCTTCACCATTCAGCACGTGGGCACCGATTATCTCATCGTTTTCATTTATGGTCAGCGCCCTTTTTCCCTTTTTAAGGGGACGTTTAAACTCCTGCAGACTTGTCTTCTTGATTCTGCCGAATTTGGTGACCATCATGATTGTCTTTTTCTTTGAATCATCATCAAAGTTCTCTATGGGCAGGATAGCGGCGATCCTTTCTTCCTCCGCCAGATTCAGCAGATTTACAATAGCCTTGCCCCTGGCTGTTCTTCCGGCAAGAGGCATCTGATAAACCTTGCGCCAGAAAACCTTGCCGTGGTTGGTGAAAAATAGAAATGTATCAAGAGTTGAAGCGACATAGAGGTTCGAGACAAAATCCTCCTCTATATTTTTGACTCCCTTGACACCCTTGCCGCCTCTATGCTGAGACCTGTAAAGACTTACAGGGTTCCGTTTTATATAGCCGGAATGGGTGACGGTAACCGCCATATCTTCAGGGGCAATAAGGTCTTCTGGAAGAATTTCATCCGTTGCATCAATTATCTCGGTTCTTCTGTCGTCACCAAAGGTTTCCCTGACCTCTATCAGCTCTTCACTGATAAGCTTCATTATCAGCGATTGATCTCCGAGCAGCTTTTTCAGTCTTTCAATTTCCTTAATTATTTCTTCATATTCATGGGCTATCTTTTCACGTTCAAGACCGGTGAGGCGCTGCAGACGCATATCAAGAATGGTCTGTGCCTGGATATCACTCAGTTCAAAACGGGACATAAGCTGTTCTTTTGCTTCCTGCGGGTTCCTGGCAGCCCGGATCAGGGCAACAACCTCGTCAAGGTTATTTATGGCAATATTAAGACCCTCAAGGATATGTGCCTTTTCTTCTGCCTTTCGCAGTTCAAAGCTCGTTCTTCTGTAAACAATAACCTTCCGGTGAAGGATGAAATGTTCCAGTATCTGTTTAAGGTTGAGGACTTCCGGCTTGTTATTGACGATGGTAAGAAAAATTATACCAAAGGATTTCTGCATCAATGTAAGCTTATAGAGTTGATTGAGTACCACCTCTGCGATTTCATCTCTTTTCAGCTCAATAACCACCCGCAGACCGTGCCTGTCGGATTCATCCCTTACCTCTGAGATGGAGCTTATCTTCTTATCCTTTACAAGATGGGCAATTTTTTCAACGAGACTGGCTTTATTTAATTGATAGGGTATTTCCGTGATAACTATAGCTTCCCTTTTTCCATCCTTTAATTTTTCAATGTGTGTCAATGCCCTCATTATGACCACACCTTTTCCTGTCTCATACGCTTCCCTGATCCCTGCACGTCCGCATATAAGGCCGCCTGTGGGAAAATCAGGACCGGTTATAATGGACATCAGCTCATGGACCGTCAGGTTTTTATCGTCTATCAGGGCGATAAGGCCGTCTATCACTTCTATCAGGTTATGGGGAGGAATATTTGTTGCCATACCAACAGCGATACCGGAGGAACCATTTACCAGCAGATTCGGTACCCTGGAAGGCATAACCGTTGGTTCATTCAGGGAGTTATCATAGTTGGGCGTCCAGTCGACGGTATCCTTTTCAAGGTCACTTACAATCTCACGATCTATCCTGGTCATCCGTGCTTCCGTATAACGCATGGCAGCAGGGGAGTCACCGTCAAGGGAACCAAAGTTACCCTGGCCGTCCACCAGAGGATAACGCATGGAGAAATCCTGGGCCATACGGACAATGGTATCATAAGCAGCGGTGTCCCCGTGGGGGTGATATTTACCTATAAGATCACCCACTATCCTCGCGGACTTTACGTAGGGCCTGTTATGAAAAACAGCAAGCTCGCGCATAGCAAAAAGAGCTCTTCTGTGAACCGGTTTCAGTCCGTCCCTCACATCGGGCAGCGCACGCCCGATAATAACGCTCATGGCATAGTCGAGATATGACTTCTGCAGCTCTTTTTCAATGGAAATGGTGGGAAACTTTTCTTTATTGTCTTCTTTTTCTAAACTCATAAAAATATTCTATTTAAATTTTGATGGTTCTTTAAAAACTTGTCGGGTTAGGTTCCCGATAAAAGAACTCGGGAATGACAGCAGGGAGAACTCAGCAATGAAAGCAAAGGATTGATTATACATGCCATCCCCGAAGGTTTTTATCGGGGATCCCAGCATTAATTTTATCACCACTTTGTACATAAAATGATGTTCTGCTGTCAGACATCGAGATCCGTCACTTCCAGGGCATGACTCTGAATAAACTCACGCCTTGGCTCCACCTTATCACCCATCAGCGTAGTAAAAATATCATCAGCCTGCTCCACATCATCCACGGTAACCTGCAGAAGTGTCCTGTGTTCAGGATTCATGGTGGTATCCCAGAGCTGCTCAGGATTCATCTCACCCAAACCCTTATAGCGTTGAAGATGGCTGCCTTTAAATGACTGATCGCGCACAGTATTGATCATCTCCAGCCAACCGGTCACTTCAATTATTTTTTCCTCACCACTCTTTTTTTCAGAAATGATATCAAAGCTGCTTTTAAGGTAGGGCCGGAGATTTTCAAAAAGAGATAAAGCCTTCCTGTACTCCTGTATCAGCGGTACCTGAGGACCGATTGTCATCATCACCTGCACTTTACCGCGAACGGCTACATCAACTTCATAGCAGTCCGGTCTCCATCTGCAGGATCGTATATTGCCGATAACCAGCTCTTCTTCAGTCAAATTCGAGATAAGATCTTCTATAAACGATTTTTCAGTAAACTGATCTGCAGTGCGGATATTATGATCAAGAAGAAAATAAAGCATATCTTCCCATATATTCATCCTCTCCATGAAACTCACTATACGCTGATAGATGGAGATATTTTCCATAAGTTGAACAAAATCATTTCCTTCCACAATATGACCATCATCTTTTACGCTTATTTTCATCTTCTCACTGGCAGTAGTGAAAAGATGATGGTTTAACTTGTTTTCATCGAGAAAATATTTTTCCTTTTTCCCTCTTCCCAGCCGATACAGGGGTGGCTGGCCTATATAAATAAATCCATTTTCAACAAGAGGATACATCTGCCTGAAAAGAAAAGTAAGCAGCAGGGTCCTGATATGTGCACCGTCAACATCGGCATCTGTCATAATGATGATTTTATGATATCTCAGTTTTTCAATATCAAATTCATCCTTACCTATACCGCAGCCCAGTGCACCGATAAGCTGCTTAATCTCTTCACTGTTGAGAATGCGGTCAAACCTGGCCTTTTCAACGTTAAGTATTTTCCCTCTCAGCGGCAGTATGGCCTGGTTGGACCTGTCTCTTCCCTGCTTTGCAGAGCCGCCGGCTGAATCACCCTCAACTATGAAAATTTCACGTTTAGCTGGATCTTTTTCTTGACATTCTGCAAGTTTACCGGCCATAAGCAGGCTGGTAGAACCTTTTTTCCTTGAAAGATCCCTTGCCCTTTTGGCAGCTTCTCTTGCTCTTGCCGCTTCAACAACTTTCAGGAGGATCTTTTTGGCTATGGCGGGATTCTGTTCAAGAAAGAGGGTCAGTTTTTCATTACAGATGGATTCAACTATGGACTTAACCTCTGAATTCCCCAGTTTTGTCTTGGTCTGTCCCTCAAACTGCGGGTTGGGAACGCGAATGGAAATGACACTGGTCAGACCTTCCCTGACATCATCTCCACCCATTTTTTCCCGCATATTTTTTGGAATCATATCATCATTTGCATACCTGTTGATACATTTGGTAAGCGCTGATCGGAAACCGGCCACATGGCTGCCGCCTTCGCGGGTATTGATATTATTGACAAAAGAAAAAAGCCTTTCAGAGTATCCATCAAAATGCTGCAGAGATATTTCAACTTCAACATTGTCTCTGGAGCCTGAAATATATACAGGTTCCGGGAATATTACAGTCCTCTTTCGATTAAGATATTCAACATAGGAGACAATACCGCCGGTAGCGTGGAATTTATCCTCTTCACCACTCCTTTCATCTTTTAAATATATACGCAATCCCTTGTTTAAAAAGGAGAGTTCCCGGGTTCTGTTTTTTACCATTTCATAATTATAAACAGTGGTTTCGGTAAATATTCCCGGATCAGCCTTAAAGGTTATTTTAGACCCGGTCTTATCACTCTTTCCGATAACCTCGAGTTCGCTGGTCTTTTCACCATATTCATAGGTCTGCCTGTAAATTTTGCCATCTCTTTTTATCTCGGCAGATGCCTTAACCGAGAGAGCATTGACTACGGATACACCGACACCATGCAGCCCTCCGGACACTTTATAGGATGAGTGATCGAACTTTCCACCGGCATGGAGAGTGGTCATAACCAGTTCCAGGGCGGTCATATTTTCGGTGGGATGTTTTTCCACCGGAATTCCGCGACCGTTATCCTCCACTGAAACAGAATCATCCTCATGGATAATAATCCATATTCTGTCACAGTAACCTGCCAGGGCCTCGTCTATACTGTTGTCTACAACTTCCCATATGAGATGATGCAGACCTTCTGCAGCGGTATTTCCTATGTACATGGATGGCCTTTTGCGAACTGCCTCGAGACCATCAAGTACCTTTATCTGCTC
>JAFDME010000159.1 GCA_019306075.1 Deltaproteobacteria bacterium
CTCCAGCGCGATCTTCGTATCAAGGACAAGTTTTTTCACCTCTTCAAGACTGACCGAAGTGGGTCCGCCATTGACGTGAGAGGCGATATCAGGGTCAGTATCCTGAACCATTTTCGCGGTGATCGTGGAACTTCCCGGGATGGAGGTGCCGCCGGTATGCATCATTACGGTCATACCAAACTCTCTCGCCCATTTAACCATTGGACCCGCATCTTCCGGATCCTTGACTGATCCGAGGCCGATTTCACCTACCGCCCGGACGCCCTCTCTGGCCATCTCTTCAAAATCATCTCTGGTCAGTCCTTTTTCAAGGATAACGGAACCACCCTGCACTTTCACGCCACCCGGCCTGAAATTATTAAAAGATTTGGCCGCCAGAATGGCAAGAGCCTTGGTACCGGCAGGATCTTTAGGGCGCCCTTGGAGATGAACTTCACCCGCAGAAATAATAGTGGTTACACCGCCATGCAGCTCACTTTCAAGAAAACCGGCCTGATTCTGCCTTGAGGTATAGTCACCAAGAATGGTATGGCAGTGGGAATCTATAAGACCGGGAGTAACCGTGGTTCCGTTGCAGTCAATAACAGTATCGCAGGATAATTCTCCAAATTCGGCGAGCATTCCCACCTTTTCGATCCTTCCATCCTCAACATAGATGGCATCACCTGGCAGCAATGGGTTATGAATATCACCACTCACAATAGTAGAGATATTTTTAAGAAGTACTTTGGACATGTTATTCCTCCTGAACGCCGAAATGGCCTGCTTGAATACTTGCCTCAAGAACCCTTTCAAGGCTCGCGGGCAAATCGTAGATTCTATAATTAAGAGCAGAGCTGATACCGTTGATCACTGCCGGAGCTGTCGGGATAAGAGCCGGTTCCCCCACGCCCTTTGCACCAAAAGGACCTGTCGGTTCCTCAGATTCAACTATGATGGCCACAACTTCAGGGACATCGGAGGCAGTAGGGATATGATAATCCTTCATTGATTCAGTTTTTCCCTGTTCGAACTTTTCCATAAGAGCAAACCCTACTCCCATGGCAACTCCGCCACAGATTTGCCCCACAACATTTTCGGGGTGGATAGCCCGACCCACATCATGGGCAGCAACCACCTTTTCAACAGTCACTTCTCCGGTGAGAGTGTCCACCTCCACCATAGCCATCTGGCAGGCAAAGGCATAAGTCGCGTAAGGAACACCTGCACCTGTTTTCGGGTCGAGGGGCACTGTTTCCGGATCAAAATATCCCTGCCACGAAAGAACTCCCCCTTTGTCATGGATTCTCCCGGCAAGAACAGCAATGCCAATGCCGCAATCGGGGTTTCCGGTCGTTGTTACCTCACCATTTTCCAAAACGAGTGTGTTCTTTGGTACCTGCAGACGGTTCACCGCCTCGGTCAGGAGCACGTTTGCAAGGCTCTCAGCTGCATCTTTCACGGCATTTCCTGAAATATACGTCTGCCTGCTGGCGGATGTTGCACCTGCATTGGTAGTATATCTGGTATCCCCAACAACCATACTGATTTCATCCGGAGAAATACCCAGAATTTCAGCAACGATCTGGCAGAGGACGGTAGTGGAGCCCTGACCAAGCTCAGCACAGCCTGTAAAAACTGTAACCGTACCATCCGGTTCCATTGTCACCCTGGCAGTGGACGGGTTCTGCACACCGGTATTGCCGATACCATACCACATGGCCCCGAGACCAACACCCCGACGTTTAAAGGGCGTAGAGCAGGTGGAGACCCAACTTTTCTTCGCCTCCTCATAGTAGGGAGCGATGGCATGCAGACAGTCTTTAAAACCAACACTGCTGGTAAGAAGCTGTCCTGTTCCACTTAGAGATCCCACCTCCAGACCATTCAGCAACCGGATAGCAAGAGGATCAATCCCCAGCACCTCAGCATGAAGATCCATTTGGCTTTCATGGGCCAGGGCCATCTGCGGGGCTCCAAATCCGCGCATAGCACCGCAATAAGTCTGATTGGTATAAACACATTTTACTTCAATATCGACATTTTCCACAGAGTAGGGCCCGGTTCCATGTACAGCGGAGCGGGAAGCGACAGCGATACCGTAAGAGCCATAAGCACCCGTATTGCAGACGGCCCGCACTCTGGTGGCGATCAGCCGCCCATCCCTGTCGGTGGCTGTCTTGATCTTGATGGTAAAGGGATGCCGTTTGGCGGTAGCGAGGTAGGCCTCTTCCCTGCTGTACACATAACGAACCGGAACTTTAAGATGCAGAAGCGCAAGACCTATAAACCCCTGAACGTTAAGATCAAGTTTTGAACCAAACCCTCCACCGGTTGCCGCCTGGATAATTCGCACATTTTCATCTTCCAGTGCGAAGAGGCTTACCAGTTCCTTATGATCATAGTGGGGGTTCTGCGTGGACGCATAAATAACAAGGCACCCGTCCTCATCCACGAACCCTGCACCGGCATCCGGCTCCATATAGTTGTGCTCTATGGCACTGGTGGTATACTCTTTTTCAATAATACTGTACGCTTTTTCAAATCCATCGTCAGCATTCCCTTTCAAAACAGCCCGGGTAAAAAGCACATTACCCTTTGCATGAATCTTTGGTGCACCATCCTTTAACGCTTCCACAGGATTGAAAACCGCGGGCAGTTTTTCATATTCCACATGTATGGCATCGATCCCAAGCTGGGCCGCTTCCTCAGTCTCTGCAGCCACCAGGGCAATACCATCGGCAAGTGAACGAACCCTCTCCTCTGCCAGCAGGGGCTGGTCCCTGTTGATGATTCCAAGAAGGTTGACGCCGGGGATATCTTTTGAGGTAAATACCCCTTTGACCCCGTCGATTTTCAAGGCTTCCTCTGTATTGATATTACGGATCAGAGCGTGGGCATACGCGCTTCTCTTCACCTTCAAAACCAGCGGGTTGTCAAGTTCAATATCGCCGGCGAATACAGGATCTCCCTTTACCTTCTCGACACCACCCTTTTTACGAATACTCCTACCAACAGATCTATACTTTTTATTCATTTCACACCACCGGATAGAGCATTCGAACAAAGAGGCCCTGGACCGCAGGCTCCTTGTAAATTATCGAGGGTCTTCTGCCTGTGATTTCGATCATTTTTTCCGCCAGTAATTTTCCTCCCTCAAAAAGCAGTTCACAGGTAACTTTTTTGCCGGTCATAAATTCCTCAACAGCCGTCATCCTGTGTGGTGTCGGTGTACAGGCACCAAGAGAAAACTTCATGGACGAGATTATGCCATCACTGTCCCTATCCACCATGACCGCCATACTCAACCTGGATATGGCAAGATCCTTTCTTCTGCCGATCTTCTGGAAATCTGCAAAGTCCGCTTCCACCGGTTTAAGTATAAAAGCGGTAATTATTTCATCCTTTTCAAGGAAACAACGATAGGGGCCCGTGGCAACTTCCTCAATGGGTATTCGTCTCTCACCTTTTTTTCCTGAAAAAACTACTTTCGTTTCATGAATTACCAAGGGTGGAACAGTGTCACCGCAGGGGGAGCAGTGAGCAACATTACCCCCGATAGTTGCCACATTACGAATCTGGGTGCTGGCAAAATTATACGCACTCTTCTGCAGTGCAGGTGCATACTGCGTCAGAAGTTCGGAATGGTAAATATCGGAGAGAGTTGTCGTGGCACCTACCACCAGATTCTCTCCCTCCAGTCTAATTCCTTTCAGTTCATCCAGTCGACTGATATCGAGAAGAAATCTGGTATCCAGCTCACCGGACCGGAGATCCACCATAACATCAGTGCCTCCCGCAATAATGGTTGTATCCCTTCCATTTTCAGCGAGGAATGCAAACGCCTCAGCGAGATCCCGAGGTCTGACGTAGTTCATATTCATCGTCACTCTCCTCCCCTACAGGATTCATCCTGTAGGGCTGCCTCAATGGAGGTTATGATCTGTTGATAACCTGTGCACCTGCAGAGATTCCCGGCAATAGCTCTAGTGATTTCCTGGCGATCAGGATTCTCATTTTCCTTAAGGAAAGCATGAGTACTCATCAGCAGCCCCGGGGTACAGAAACCGCATTGCACCGCATGATTTTCAATAAATTTTTCCTGGAGAGGATGTAATTTTTTCTCTTTCGAAAGCCCTTCAATGGTCATCACGTCCCTGTTATGGAGCTGAGCACCCAGCATAAGGCAGGAATTAACAGCCTTATCGTCGACCTGGATAGTACATGCACCGCACTCACCAATACCACATCCCTCTTTGGAACCTTTCAGTCCCATGATCTCCCTAATCACATGGAGCGCCGTCACGTGGGAAGGAATATTTGTAGTCACCTTCTTCCCATTGATCGTGAATTCGATCTGAACCGTATTTTGATTCATTCTAAATCCTTCGCTGATAGTTTAACGCAAGCCATCCTCACCTTTTACTTCATCCGTAGTCAATCCACCAACCCGTGGGAAAGGCCGACCAGAATCTGTGACACCAACGATAAGAATCAGCTCGTCATCTCGAGGTGCATCAGGGATCCTGACCTCCATGGCATCAAAATGACTGCGCACATAGGCGGCATCCTTGTGCCCTAAAGGAAGATCGATACTGCATCCCGGCCCGCCAAGCTTCTTGGCTGAAGGCAGCAGAGCCTTTCCGCCGCCGACATTGTCCCTGATAGGTGTTCCAAGAGCCGGATGCATAAGAGCAGCACAATGCTCTCTTTCGCCCTGGAGCCCAGCAATTGCCGCCTTGCCATAACTCTCCACCTCTTCGGCAGTTATTCCAAGAGCAGCAACAGCCTTCCGGGTCAAAAGAGTGCCGAGTTGCTTACTGAATTCATAAAGAAGACTCAGGTCTTCCTCATATTTTCCTGCATAGGGATTCTTAAATACAGCAGCACATGCAGCCTTTCGTGTAGGCTTTTCGAGAGATTTAACCCCATCATCATCAGTTTCTTCAATAACTGTGTAGATTGAACGAATTTCAGGTTCCATTTCCAAAATCTCCTTTTTCTTTAACTTATTTGACAACAGCAATTCAGCCGTGACGTTCTTTTCAGAACTATTCAGAATCCAACCCGACTAATCGGAAAGCTTTTTTGTTAAAAATTCCGTTGCTCTGAGAATGTGTTCCTCCACAAGAGCCAGCGCCTCCTTCCTGTTCTTATCCTGTATCGCCTCAAGGATTTTCTGATGATAATTACACGACGACAAGAGATGGTGCCGATCCTGGAACGATTTATAACTGAAAATAGATATCTGGTAACGAAGCTGTTGCTCCATCACCTTCATTCGCTCATTCCCCGCCAGTTCCATGATCGTCTCGTGAAATGCGTGATGTGCTGCCTGATAATCCCGCAGATTGGGCGGGTCAGTGCTGGCAAATTTTACCATCATATCTATATTTGATGCCAGAATATCAAGCTCCCGATCAGTCATCACCTCCATAGCCATATCCGTTGCCTTTTGATACAGCATGGCCACGATCGTATAGACTTCCTCTACATCTTTTGCCGTAAATTCGGAAACAAAAACACCTCTTCTCGGCCGACGAAACACTATCCCGTTGGCTTCCAAGGTTTTGAACGCTTCCCTGATAGGTGGCCTACTGATAGCGAACAGCTTACAGAGCTCATCTTCCTTAAGCTGCTGACCGGGTTTGAACTCTCCGGTTATGATAAGTTCCCGAATCTGTGTTGTTACCAGATCAGCAAGTGACGCTACCTCCATACCAAATTTTTTTTTCATTTCAATTTGTGGCAACGATGTATTTTTTTCCATATTTTAATCCTGAGTCCCGTCCCCGATTTCTAATTAAAATCAGCGGGAACAACTATCACTTAAGTGCCTCCGTCGATTGATTCATCTAACGCAGACAAGCTGCAAGTAAGTACCTTGGAGGTATCTACCTAGTTTTATGGTTAAATACCCTTCTTCATTTTCTCGGAGTCTTCGCTTACCTGTTTTTCTTTACAGCTTTTACGGAGTAAGGTACTGTATGGTTAACACACATAATGCCCTGATATAATTACACTTCTGGAATTTTGTTAACCGTAAGATTTTGTGTTTGGCAGACTCTCAAATCCTTACGGTGTCAACCATATAATCTAAATTCAAATATTCTCTGGCAAAACGTAACGCCATCCCGGGGTACCTGCCTGACAAAACACCTATGCCATACATGAGGTAGCTGGTATCGACATAAATGCTATATTTCTCCGGCAGAAGAGATATTCCCCTGTCCTTCATAGCCTGCTCAACAATTCCGATACACTCCGACTCAGTCCTGTGACTGAATATTCCGCCTACGGCAATAATTGTTTTCACTCCCCGCAGGTCCCGACCCATGGGAGTACCGGGTACAATACCCATAACAGGGTTATATTCCTCAGCAATAAAGCCAGCATGACGCTTTAATGCCACTTCGATGGATGAAACTGCAAGAGCACGATCAAACTCAATTTCAATTTCCGTGGATGCGATATGTCCGGGATTCTTCTCAAGGTACATTGTATATTCACAAAGTCGAGCAGCGAGATCATCATCTCCGTTACTGCCGATCTTTGCCAGAACACCGTTGGGTCCAATTGCATCTACAATACCAGTTGCACTGATACGCATTCCAAGATTACCCTCCACCGTCCTGTAGGCCGATTGCTTCTCGTTGGTGACCACCAGCCCCCTCTCCTCGATGGAAAGCTTTTCAAGACTCGGCAGAATTGAATGAATATCAGTTGTCGCACCTCCTATATCGATGAGGATCAGGTCTCCCACCCCTTCCTCTTCATATGTTCCCGAGGCAATGAGTTCTGCTGCCATAAGGATCGCTCCGGGTGTGGGAATCACAACATTATCTGATACTATTTCAATCAACTTCCTGAGTCCCCTGGCCAGGGATATCTGCCTGATAAACTCCTCATGAATGGCCTCTCTGGCCCCGGCCACCTTCAGCTCATGAATATTGGGCATCACATTGGCCACTCTCTTTGAAGCCACTCCGCCGTTGTCAAGGATCAACCGGGCCTCTTCCTGAGCCGAGCTGTTTCCGGCAACAATGACAACTGCCTGCACTTCGGATTCAACAATATAGCGGGCATTTTCCAGCAGGTTTTCCCTGTCTCCTCCATCAGTACCTCCTGCAAGCAGGATGATATCCGGCTTAATCTCCCGCAGAATCTCAATCCGATATTCCGGTGACTCCTCATGCGTTACTATTTCCAGCACCCTCGCGCCGGCACTCATGGCAACTTCCTTGGCGGCTTTAGCCGTTACTCTGGGCATATAACCCATTGCCACCATCCGGAGTCCTCCCGCCGCGCTGCTGGTTGACAGAACAAGACATTTCTCCGCAAGGCGAACCCCCCTTTTCTCGATCATACTATTGGCATTTCCAATACCGGAGCCGATATTCTCCACTGTGGTTACCACCTGATCCCGAGCCAGGAGTGAAAGAATACCGTCAGCCATGGAAAATGCGGAAATCTTTGTGTACGTGCTTCCCACATCGTAAATCAGCAGATCAGCTTCCATTGGAACTACCCTTTGATCCCGTTGCCGACAACGAAAACGGCACCTTCCATTATCCTTCTTGCCGTCCGGGCAAAAGCTGCCCGTTCCACTTTTCCATCCATCACCCTTGCCTCAAGCGTAATGACACCGGCAGGATGACCAATTCTGACAGTTTCCACAGAAGCCGGTTCCGTAATCATTTCGTTGACAATAGTGCCGGGAATTTTGGCAGCAGCACCGGTACAGACTGTTCCCGTACCCGCATATGTTTTATGCAGTACCTGCATGAACATAAGGCGGGAAAGGAGAGAAACAT
>JAFDME010000160.1 GCA_019306075.1 Deltaproteobacteria bacterium
CCGCTGATTCTGATATCAGGGGCAATCTACAGCTGATAAGAAAGGAGACCGGGCTCTTTCCCAGGGAATATTCCTGGTCGGAACGGTTCTTTCAGCTCCTTGATCTCAACCAGTGGACAATGTCAGCCTTCTCTTTCCTGCTGCTGCTCACCGCTTTCCAGCTGATATCCCTTAAAGTACCCTTCTCCCGTCTGACCCTTCGCCTTATATCGGCGACATGCCTTATACTCCTTTTACTTTCAGCTACGGCAGCCTTTTTCCGTCATCAGCAGTGGCAGCCGTCCGTCGTCATAGAGCAGGACAGCCGGCTGCTGCTCTCACCGTTCAGTTCCGCCGCCCCGACCAGCTCCATCAAACAGGGCCGGCTAGTTTATCCGCAGAAGAGACATGGCAGTTTCAATTATATCACCGATGAAACCGGGAACAGGGGATGGATAGCCTCCTCCAAGATTGAGCCGGTGATAAAAAAGAGGGCAGAATCCGAAGCGTATTCGCATACCAGATAATGAGTAATAAAAAACAATCAGAGACCGGAAAGCCTAACGACACCGGTCCTCACCAGGTCCGGCTGGATAACTGGATTTCATGCGCCCCCTTCGAGGAGCTGCTGCAGATGACAATAGAACGTGCTGCAGACGGTGACGCTGTGCTCTCAATGCCTTTTCTCCATGAGTTTTCCCAGGGTGCAGGCCTTCTCCATGGGGGCGCTCTCACCAGTCTTGCTGATACGGCGGTTGCCATAGCCTGCAAATCATTGCTGCCCGTCGGAACACGCTTTGCCACCGTCTCACTGGAATCTGCATTTCTCGCTCCGGTAAGAGAAGGGATTGTTACCGTCCATGCGACGGTTACTGCGGATACGGGTGACGGCCGGTCCCTGCACGGCAGAGCGACGGTAAAGGATCAACATGGCAGGGAAGTGATGCGCTTTACCTCACTTTTCAGGATCGCACGCAGCCAGGACATCCTGGCCGCAAGCAGAGAGATACTTGGTTTCATCAATGGGGATAAGGGGTCTTGAATAGATCGCGGTAATAAACAGAGCCAGACACAGACCGCTCCACTGCCAGTTTTCCGCCAGATTTCGTCGAAAATTACGCTTCATAAATTCCTTCTCCGGATATCACTCCGGATGAGACCTGGAGACGATAAAAGACCAGCCGGCTGCCAGCATCTGACAGCCGATTAACAGTAAAAATGCAACCCGGTAACCGGTGGGGGAATACCCCCCCGCCGCAGTTGTCGGCCAGAGACCCAGAATCGCTCCGATCAGCCACTGGGCGGAAAATGCTCCGACAAAAACCAGTAAATTGAGAGCAGTGTTGCTGCGTCCCGCCAGATGCTGCGGAAATGACTGTGAAAGGAGAGCGTAGTTGAGAATACCTGCGGTTCCAAAAAAGCCAAAGCCAAGCCAGAGAATCACCCCGAAACCGGGAAACAATACCAGCAGCAGCTGGACAACAAGAAACAACCCCATACCCGTCGAAGCAACCACAGAGGTGGAAACTCCCTGCTTTGCCAGCCGCTCAGCCAGACGGCCAAAGGTGAAATAACCGGCAATCATCGCCACAGCAATCCACAGCAGCATCCGGGCCGTATCGTCCCGGCCAAGGCCGGCCACATCACGAAGCCACGGGCCCGACCAGAGTCCAATAATCGACAGATAAGCGGCTTGAGACATACAGGCCCACAGGGCAATCTGCCAGAAGCGGCGGCTGCTTACTATACTGCGCAATCCCCGCAGCTGCACGGCTATCGACTCCTGCTGGCGCCCCTCGTTCCTCTGGTCCGGCACCACAATAAAAACAACAACTGCGGCCAGCAGGGCAATCCCGGCCAGCCCCATGAAAACCCCTCTCCAGTCGGTAATCTGCAGAGCCGCCTGTACCGGGGTTGTTGCTGCCAGGGCCCCCATACCACCGGACACCATCTGCACACCATTGGCAAGAGGCAGCCGCTCAGCCGGCAGCCAGCTGGAAAAAGCCTTGAATGCGGCCATCAGACAGGCGGAGACACCAAAGCCGATCAGCGCCCGGCCGATAATCAGGGTGGTGAGAGATTCCGCCAGGGAAAAAACAAGCGCCCCTGCGGCGGCAAAGAGCAAGAGGATTCCCTCGACCCTGCGGGAACCAAAACGATCAAGGAGAACTCCGAGGGGCAGTTGAAATGCGGCAAAAGAGAGAAAATAGACAGAGGTCAGCAGACCAAGATCGGAGGCCGTCAGGTTGAGGTCAGCAACCAGGTCAGGGGCAATAACCGCGTTAACCGTTCGAAACAGATATGAGACAAAGTAGCCGAGGGCAAAGGGGAGAAAAAGACGGAGCAAAATTGCTCTGGCACTGAGGCGATCAGTCATAACAATCCCGTTGAATTCAAAAAATCAGACGCCGCCTTCTCTTAAGGCGACAGTCAGGGTTCCTGTGGCAATATTTTCTCCACTGCTTTTATCAAAAAGAATATAGTTATCGTGGTTCAGTTCGACACCCGTCCAGCCATCAACGGGAAAATCCTGTCCTCCGAAAACAACTGATGTGAGCAGGCTGTTTCCGGTTTTTACCATAACGGTGGTCTCCATGCCGGAGGGCAGGGCTGAATAAATTGTGCCGTGAATGCTCCCTTTCTCCGACAACAGAACAGACTCGGGCCGTAAACCCAAAACCAGATTTTGACCCGCGGTCACCTTCGGCTGAGGAGAGACGGGAGCAAAGGTGAAATTCAGATCATCTGAAGTCAGGCTGATACGCCCGGGCTCCGTCTGCAGACATGCAACTTCAATGAAATTCATGGTCGGATTGCCGACAAACTCTGCACAGAACAGGTTTGACGGCCCGTTATAAATATCCAGGGGTGCGGCATACTGCTGTACCCTGCCCTCTTTCATCAGACAGATTCTGCTGGAGAGCGTCATTGCCTCCAGCTGATCATGGGTTACATAAACAAAAGTGGAATTTGTCTCCCGGTGAAGCCGCTTCAGTTCTGCCCGCATTTCCATTCTCAGCTTTGCATCCAGGTTGGAAAGTGGTTCGTCCATAAACAGCACTTTGGGCCTGGGGGCCAGGGTTCTGGCAATGGCGACACGCTGCTGCTGTCCGCCGGACAATTCAGCCGGATAGCGACCAAGGAATTCGTCAATTTTCAGGAGTTCGGTCAAATCCTGCACCCGGCAGTCAATATCAGTCCTGTTCCATTTCAGATTTTCCAGACCAAAGGAAATATTCTGGCTGACCGTCATATGGGGCCACAGAGCATAGTTCTGAAAGAGAAAACCGACATCTCTCTTTGCCGGCGGCAGGTCAATACCCTCCGCTGCAGAAAACACCAGGACATCGTCGATATAGATTTTTCCCTCGGTGGGACTCTCAAGGCCGGAAATCATTCTCAGAGTTGTTGTCTTGCCGCAGCCCGACGGACCCAGCAGAGTGACAAACCATTTGTCCTTTATTGTTATAGTCAAATTTTCTACAGCCACAAATTTACCAAATTTTTTTGTGACGTTTTCGATCCTGATCTCAGGCACCTGTCAGTCTCCTATTCCCTTATCGATGGATGCACCCGTAACTTTATTCACAACTGCATTAAGCAGAACCACAACGAGTACGATAAACAGTATGATAGCGTTGGCATATTGATCCCAGCCCTTCTCATTGTACTGAAAGAGCATGGTTGTCAGAACCCTGGTGGAAGGGGTGACCAGCAGAATAAACAGTGACAGTTCCCGCATACTTGAAATAAACGGCAGCAGAAAACCTGACAGGACGCTGGCCCTCTGAATGGGTATGATAATTTTCACCATACGCTTCCACCAGCTGACGCCGAAAATCACCGCAGCCTCTTCAATCTCTTTGCCAAGCTGAAAAATTGCATTAATCCCTGCCCGGGAGGCAAACGGCAGATACTTTACGGTACCGATCAGCACAAGTATGGCAAAACTGCCGTAGAGGGAGGGGATAAACCCTCTTCTCACCGCAAACATGGAAAGATAAATGGCACCAAATGCCATGCTGGGGAGGAGGTAGGGGAAAAATGAGAGCCGGTCCAGGCTGTTTGCCCAGCGCGAACCACGTTTTTTTACCACACTGTAACCAACCAGCAGACCCGCCGTGCCGGCAAGCAGGGAGATCAGCACAGAGAGCCGGACACTGTTCCACAGACCCACATAGATGTATTTATTGCGAAGTATCCCCGGTTCACCACTCAAGACATCGGGCCTCCCCTCCCCCAACCAGAACAGGGTGGTGAAATTGTCGGCTTTAAAGCTTCCGGATGATATCTGAAAGGATTGAACGGCAAAGGAGATAAGCGGCACAATAGTGATCAAAAGCAGCCAGAGCAGGACAGCCAGAGATAGAACCGTACGAAATTTTTTCAGACGTACCAGGGAGATATTTGAACTCTTGCCGGTTACCGTTGCAAATGATTTTCTTTTTCCTATCAGCATCTGGTTGGTCAGGAGAATGATTGTACCTATAACAATCATCACCAGCGCAATCAAATAGCCATAGCCGGGGCTTGTACCGTTCAGGGTCCTGAAGAGCTGGGTGGTCAAAACCTGGAACCGTACCGGTGTACCGAGAAACGCCGGTACCGCAAAGGCACTCATGGCACTTGAAAAAACCAGCAGGACGGTGGAAAGCATCGCCGGCAATACAATGGGAAGAGTGATTTTACGGATGATCCTCCACCTTCCTGTCTTCAGTATCTGGGCGGCCTCTTCCAGGTTGGCATCCATATTCCTCAAAATACCGCCAATCAGGATATAGGCAAACGGCGCATAGTGAAGACCCAGCACAATTGTAATTGGAAAAAAACCATAGGAAAACCAGTCAGCAATCTGAATACCGGTAAAAACGGTGAACAGTCCGGGAGCCCCCACCCGCTCATTTTTAAAAAAATTAAGCCAGGCCATGGCCAGTGTCCATGACGGCATGATATAGGGGAGAATAAACAGACTTGATATCACTTTTTTATAGCGGATGTCGGTGCGGGTGACCAGCCAGGCAAAGCCTCCCCCGGTACAGATGGCAATAAAACAGGTTATAAGGGAAATCAGCAGGGTGTTGAAAAGTGGCTGGTAAAAAATATTTTTACTGTATTTCCCGGCAAAAATCGATTTCCAGTGGTAGGTGGTAAAATCCCCCGCAACAGTTCCCTTAATCCGCATCAACTCTGATGAATGAACCCTGAAGGTATCGTTGACAATGGAGAACAGCGGTATGAGGATGAGGTATACAAGGATCGTGATCAGACAGACAAGTATAACATTCTCCGGCTTGCGGAAAAAACCTTTCACACAATGTATTGGATTCATTTTATGTTTATATGAAAGTCATATATTCTGCGAGAGAAAAGGGAGTCGGGAGAGATGTTGACACAACAGGACAGAGAGCAGCTCACCCCCGGACAGCACATGTCCGGAGATGAGATTTGTCCTGCTGCAGATCATGATCAATAGACCAGACTGTTCCAGAACTCTTCCACTTCCCCCCGATGTTCAAAAATATATTCCGGATCCTCAAAGACAAGTATTCTGGACCATATATCAAGAGAGTTATCTCCGGGATACTGCCTGATATTCGGATTGGAGCTGTAGGTACCCAGAGAGCCGGACCAGGGTTTGAACCCTTCCTCAGTCAGCAGGTACTCAACAAACAGTTTTGCCGCATTGGGATTTTTTGCATTACTGCGAATGAGCAGAAAACTGGGATAGAAAAAGCCGGCAAAAGGTTCCATTCCCATGATAGGCATCAGGGCCAGATTTTTCTTTTTCCGGGATCTGAGTTTTGAATAGGTCCCCAGGGAAACCGCCCCGATATTTTTTCCCCTTTCACCAAGAGCACCGGCCATCTTGGTATCACTGGTAAACATCACCAACTGGTTGTCGATAATACTCTTGATCCATTCGTAACCGGCATTGGGGGTTGTCAAAACTATTTTTTTGCCAAAATACCTCTCATACGCATCTGCCAGCCGGGCTGAAACT
Source organism: Deltaproteobacteria bacterium (assembly GCA_019306075.1). GTDB lineage: Bacteria > Desulfobacterota > Desulfobulbia > Desulfobulbales > Desulfocapsaceae > Desulfomarina. The sequence continues at coordinate 5,981 of JAFDME010000160.1, forward strand.
TCCGGAGAGGTGACCATGGTGAGGAAATTTGCATTAACCCCCTCTTTCAAGGGATCTTTGAACCAGAATTTTTTGGCCCATTTTTTCTCTGTCAGCTCCCACACATTATTTACCGGAGGAAAGAGATCTGTCTCTGAATTATAGGTAAAAACCTTGGTAATAAAACTGAAGTAGAGGGGATCCTGATACTTCTTCGGAATAATGTTTTTCATATCTTCCGGAATATAACTGGAAGCATAGCCGGGTTTTATTATTTCACCGAAAACACGGCCCGAATCCTGGGCGATAATAAAATCAGCTCCGTAAATATTATTTTTTCCCTCCTGGGAGACCTTTTCGATCAGTTCAAAATCTTTCAGGTTATAGGCATTTACAGTAATGCCGTACTTTTTCTCAAAATCTTTTGCGGCGTTTGCAATCCTGCTGGTGATAGAGTAGACAACCACCTTGCCTTCTTTTTTTGCTGCAGCGATCAGATCAGCCGATGCCGCAAAAGCAACTGACGGCACAAACAAAAAAAACAGTATCAATGCTTTTAGTCTCATAGTGACCTCCTTTCAGTGCCTACTCCGCAAAAACCGTCATAAAAAACAGGAAATCAGGAGAGGCTTTTGTAATTTCATAAACGTCTGAAATGGACAGTACAAAAGAGCACGTCCCGAGTCAACAGTTTGTATCCTCCTCCCCCTTCATCTCAAACCGCAACCCGTCCACTACTCCGTGACATCTGCAAGCTGTGGTGATAAGAAGAAACCTGCCTGATAAACCCGGCAGATTGTCCAGGAGGTCCCACATATCTTCAGGATAAATACCTCCAACCCCGGGCAAAAGCTGATAACTGCGAATAACAAGAGGAGTAAAGGGGGGGAAATCTAATCTGCCGACAAGGTCAAACAAATTCTCCTCTCTTTCCCTGCCGGTATAGGTACAGATCAGCTCAGGTTCACCGCAGTTATCGGGGCAGAGAAAATCCGCGTGACTGATATAGAGCCGGCTGTCACCGTTTCTGAGCGGATGAGGAAGTATCGCAACAAGATCATCCGGCAGTGGTACAGCTGAGATCCGCCACCGTTTTCCCCCCTTCACCTTAAGCCATTCCGCTACCATATGAACAGGAAGAGAGGGGATAACCATGTCTGCCGTCCCTTCTCTTTGCAGATTCTCTGCAAGCCAGCTTATGCCGTCCTCATGCACCACCGTCACCCCCTCTTCCACCGCAATATCCGGCCTGCTGTCCACCAGGGTTATTTTGACCCGGGGAAGGTGATGCCGAATACGTTTGAGGGCCAGCTGACCAAATTTCCCTCCCCCGAGAATCCATATTTTTTTCAAGAGATCCGGACTGGAATGTATTGTCATTATGGCGGGAATCATGCGGGAGATGAAGTATTCGATAAGAGCCGGAAGGCTGTCAAAGCCGACGCCGCCGCACCGATATCTTCGGAGGAGAGTTCAAGAGCGTAGCGGTAGCCGTTCATACAGTTACCGTATCGTCTATCATAGTAGCTGACCAGCAGAGTCCGCACAAGCTCCTCGAAATTTCCTTCCCTGAGCAGACCGCAGAGCCTGTCAATCTCCATGTGGCCCATCTTCCGGCGGAGCGAGTTCAAAATCTTTTCAAGCTCCGTCACCGTTGACTCCTCGGC
>JAFDME010000161.1 GCA_019306075.1 Deltaproteobacteria bacterium
CCCTTCCCTGACAAAAGCCTTCACCAGAAACTCAATAACTTCATTGGAGCCGTTGCCGATAACAACTTCAGCCGGATCAACCAGGAACTTTGCAGAGATCGACTCCACAAGATAGTAGCATGAGCCGTCCGGATACCTGTGCAGGTTTGGAAGCTCTGCCTGCAGGGCACTGACCGCCAAGGGAGAAGGACCCCACGGGTTTTCGTTGGATGCCAGTTTTATAGAGCCGCTGATACCATATTCCCGCTCCAGTTCATCGATCGGCTTTCCAGGAGGATATGGTGTGATAGAGGCGATATTTTCAGGAACAGTAAGTTTCATTTCACACCGGTTCAGATATCAAGGCTCAGCGGCCCGAGGTTAAGCTCCTGCTCAAGATGGTATGCAGCGCGGATCAGTTTCTCCTCGCCGAAATGATCTCCCTGGATCTGGATACCCACGGGGAGCCCCTCCCTGGTCACTCCTCCCGGCACGGACATCCCCGGAATACCGGCAAGGTTTGCCGAAATTGTCAATATATCGGAAAGGTACATGGCCAGCGGGTCGTTATCATTTTCCCCCATCTTCCAGGCAGGGGTCGGAATTACCGGAGAAACAAGGATATCACATTTTTCAAAGGCTTTTTTAAAATCATCAAGGATAAGTGTCCTCACCTGGGAGGCCTTTTTATAGTAGGCATCGTAGTAGCCGGAGGAGAGGGCATAGGTTCCAATAAGAATACGCCGTTTCACCTCATCCCCGAACCCCTTTGACCGTGTCTCTTTATACATCTCAATGAGAGATTCAGCCCGGTCATCCCTGTAGCCGTAAACAACACCGTCATATCTGGCGAGATTGGAACTTGCCTCGGATGAGGAGATAAGGTAGTAGGAGGCCACGCAGTACTCGGTATGAGGCAGGGATATGGCCACCAGCTCGGCACCGCCGCCCTTTAAAACCTCAAGGCCGTTGCGGACGACACGCTCAACCTCCGCGTCAAGGCCCTGCTTGAAATACTCCTCCGGAACCCCAACCCTGACCCCTGCCAGCCCCTTTTTCAGCGACAGGGAAAAATCGGGTACATCCCGGTTAACCGAGGTGGAATCCCTGCGATCATAACCGCTGATCACTTTTAACAGAGCAGCACAATCCGTGACACTTCGGGCAAGGGGCCCGACCTGATCAAGGGAGGAGGCAAATGCGGTGAGACCAAAACGGGAAACTCTGCCGTAGGTCGGCTTCATCCCCACAATACCGCAGAGAGACGCGGGCTGCCTGATTGAGCCGCCGGTATCAGAACCAAGTGAAGCGGGACATTCGAAGGAGGCAACGGATGCAGCGGAACCTCCGGACGAGCCCCCGGCAACGTATCCCTTCCTGTTCGGATTCTGAACTACCCCGAAAGCGCAGGTCTCGGAGGTTGATCCCATGGCAAATTCATCCATGGCCACCTTGCCCAGTATCACCCCGCCCTCTTTTCTGATATTGGCAACAACGGTTGCGTCGTAGGGAGGTATATAATTTTCCAGTATTTTTGAACCGCAGGTGGTCCTCACTCCCTTTGTAGAGAGCAGATCTTTTATTGAGAAAGGAATACCGCAGAGTGCACCGGCTCTGCCATCCCGCCTTTCCCCGTCTGCCTCCGCCGCCCGTGACAGAGCAGCATCCCCGTCTACAGTTATAAATGCCTGCAACTTTTCGTCTATTTCATCAATTCTGCTGAGACAACTCTCTGTCAGTTCAACCGCAGAGAGCTCCCCGGCAGCCATATCATCCATTGCCTGTGCAATGGTCAGTTCAAAGGGTTTCATGGCTGGTATTTACTTCAGATAATTTTAGGCACCTTAAAACTTTCACCATTATGGAGAGGTGCGTTGGCAAGAGATTCTTCTCGGGAAAGTGAGTCCGTTACCCGATCCTCACGAAAGGCATTTGTTATAGAGAGGACATGAGTTGTCGGTTCAACAGTACCGGTATCCAGTTCCTCCAGCTTATTAACGTAAGATAAAATGGTATCCAGCTGACCTGTCATTACCTCCAGCTCTTTATCCGAAAGGGTCAGTCTGGCCAGATTTGCCACATGCAGAACTTCATCTTTGGTGATTTTCATAGAAATTTTTAGTGCCTTATAGTTACTTCAGCATGTTCTGCTGCTCGTAGAGTTTTTCCAGAGGCTCCCCTGAGAAACCATTTTTAACCGGCTTGAAATCAACTATGGTCCTGGCAAAAATATCGACGGTTTGCTCATCAAACTGCGTTCCCCTGCAATTATAGAGCTCCTCTACCGCATCTTCCATTACCTTATTCTTTCGATAATTTCTGCGGGAAGTCATAGCATCGAAACTGTCAACAACGGTAATAATCTTGGTCAACTCGTCAAGCTCATCTCCGGTCAGCCCGGAAGGGTATCCCTTCCCATCCACCCTCTCATGGTGATGACGTATTATAAACTGCTCTTTTGACATGAAACCAAGAGGCTGGATAATGTTTGCACCAACAGTAGGGTGCTTCCTGATAAGCAGCCATTCATCCTCTGTCAGTTTTCCCGGTTTTTGGATGCAGGAGAGGTCAATCACCAGTTTTCCTATATCGTGAAACTGGGCGGAACGTCTTAAAATAACGATATCACTTTCGCTCAATCCCATTGCCATACCCAGCATCAGCGCATACTCTGTGACACGTTTGGTATGACCCGCTGTATAGTAATCCTTTTCCTCCATAGCGTTCTGAAGGCTGGCCATCAGCTGTACCGTGGCATTTTCAAGGCTGTTGCTGTAGGTAAAGAGCAGTTTATTCTGTGACTCAAGCTGTTTGGCTTTTTCCTGAATATCGTCCTCAAGAGCGACCTTGTACTTCCTCTCCTTGAGGACATACATTCTTTTTTCAATGGCTTTTTTTATTTTTGCGTTAAAAATCTCCAGATCTTCAATCGGTTTTGTCAGAAAATCGTATGCGCCAAGGTTGATGGCCTTAACCACCGTATCCATCGAGCCCGCCCCGGTAAGAAAGAGAACAGGAATATCAAAGGCCAGCCGGTTGAGCTGTCTCATGGTCTCAAAGCCGTCCATTCCGGGCATGGTTATATCCAGGAGAATGACATGGTAACTGTCGTTCACCTCCGCCATCACCTCCTTGCCGCTCGACACCAACTCCACCTGGTAACCAAACATCTCAAGTATTTTGCCTACCGTGGTGCGCACCATCGAATCATCATCGGCGATGAGTATCTTTGTTATCCCGTTATTCAAGGAATAATCTCCTGAGAATTTTTAATCAAAACTTCCTTGATAAACTCGTAAAAGGTAGTTCGAAGCCTTGGATGGCTAAGTTATAAAGTTCGATATACAAGGCATAGGGTTTTTATCAGGCCCTCAGCTATACATGTGGTATGTTGAGGTTCTGATAAAAACCTGCAACATAGGAGATCGGACTTTTTACGACGCCACCTTCCTTTGGAAGTCTACATTTTCCAATACTTTTTTACAATGTCATTACCACTTCAAAGGCTTGGTGCATACCTTTTTCTTTCCCGGGCAAAGAGCAAATTTCCTCGACAACAACAACCGGGAATTCATCTATAATAATTTTTCCTGTTAATTCAATAAGAACGGCAAAGACGCCCCGGCTCTACCAACAGGTACCTTCTTCTAACCCGGCAACACTGCGGTTCAAGGAAGCTATTCAGGAGTGAAACTGAAGTTCGGCGGCAGCAAAGAAAAAACGCGACCCCTCCTGTCGGTGAAATCGCGCCCCTTCCTTTTATATTCCAGCTCTTACATAGGTACAATCAGTTTATTGCTCTCCTCATTCCAGGTCACCAGCAGATACCAACCAGCCATAACAACAGCAACTATCAGAAGGGTTAGTCCGTAGCCAAGGGTGTCAGGCAGGTAAACATAGGATCCAAGGACTCCATCCGCCTCGAAATCATTATCCCTGAACCAAGCAGTCATAATGGACGACACAATACCGAAAAAAGGGACAACTATCATAAGCTTGACCTGACCCTCGCCAACACGCCACAATGTTCCTGAACCGCAGCCTCCCGCAAACATTGCACCCAGGCCGAAAACAAAGCCGCCCACGAGACTTCCCCAGCCAAAGGTACCCCGCACATAATTAAGGGGTGCAAGTACAGCTTCACCCTCAGCTCTCATTGGAACCGCATATTTTAACACGGCAGCACCTATGGCCACTATAACAATGGACAGCATGACCGATTTTGCCAGGGTACAGTCACCCGTCATATGAGGCTCCCGGAAACCCTGAACCATACACCAGCGCCCGCGCTGCATGGCATAACCGAGGGCTGCAGCAATAAGGAGGATGCCGCTCAGTGAGGCAATATAGTCACTTTCCTCATTTGCAGCATAGCTGTAGGCGGCGGCAATAAGAGCCACAATACAGACCGCTCCCATGATGTATACCGTTCTGGGTGAAAAGGAGAAGGTCTTTGAACCACCCTCTCCCCAGGTGATATATTCCATTTCCAGGTAGAGGCATTTCAATCCCAGGATAACTCCGAAGACAAGTCCAATCATCATGGTAAAACCGTTGGCAGCCAGATTGCCGATGGCATTATAAAAACCGCCTACATTACATCCGCCGGCCAGGGTTGCACCTATCCCCATAAGGATACCGGCTATTACCGCTTTAACCATCTCCCGGTAGGGTGGGATTCTAAGAGCGAAGTCCTTCCCCAGACAGGCGGAAATAAACGCACCGGCAACAAAACCAAGGCCGATAACTGAACCGGAATTAACGAAAATTGATCGTGGAGCTTCATCATAGAATCCAAAAATACCGCTTTCTGAACCAAAGATACTGGCACCACCATACATTATCCAGTCACCCCAGCTCCTGATGGCTCCCACAGCCCCCCAGGGCCTCCACCAAGCCATGATCATTACCGAAAAAAAGGCAACAATAACACCAGTTATATACGGGTTCCACTCTTTTTCACAAAAAAGGCTGAACAGCTCTTTAGCCTTGTTTTTGAAAATTGATTCTTCGCTCATAACACTCTCCCTGTTAATTGGACAAAATAGCTTCAAAATCTATTAAAGGGCGGCTCTGGCTGGTAACCCCCCTCCGTAACTGAATAGTTACACTGCATTACACATCTCATATTTTTTGTCAAGACAAACGACACCTGCAGTCCTCCCGGCCACATTGTGGTGCTATTTTTATCTTGTTCTATATCAGCAAGTTACAAGGCCCACTTTTTCAATGTCTTGACATAATAAGGTAGCTAAAGTATAGGTCAAAATCGAATAGTTTTCATTTAGAAAAAGAGTACATTTTTCCTGCGAGTCTGAACGGTCCCGATAAACGGTACTAAAATTTACAGAACTCAGCACAAAACCAACTCAATGCCAGGAGAACAGTTATGAGTGACTTCAAAGTAGTTGAAGAGGGTTTAGAACCTGCCAGCGTCCTTGATGCCAAAGGGCTCAGCTGCCCTATGCCGCTTCTTCGAACCAAAAAGGAAATAGGCAAGATAAATTCAGGTGATATCCTTCAGGTGGACGGCACCGACCCCGGTTCAAGAAATGACCTTCCGGGCTGGTGTGAGCGGGCGGGCCATGAGTACCTTGGTGAAAAAGAAGAATCCGGATATATCAGCTTTTTTATTAAAAAGGGTTAATTACTTAACTTTTTTCCAGAATCCGCAGTTTGATCAACTAACCGACAAGTCGGAATTTTTGTAGTATGACTGGATAAGTACCATGGTGCAATGCATAGGTACATAATTTCAAAATACACTCCTTAATTTCTTGTTTTTCATTACAGAAGTTCTGGAGTAAGGTACTAACTGCGGATTCTTTTTATGCGTTATCGTGTCTCACATAAAAACTGTAAATTTATTGAAGGAGAACGGATATGGCAAAAAGTTTAGGTATTTTCGTTACTACCACTGACTGCCTTCAACACGTTATAGGTATCACTAAGGCGGCAAAGGCTAAAGGGTCAAATGTAAAGGTTTTTTTCACCTGGAAAGCTACACACCTCTCCAAAGACCCCCAATTCGCCGGCTTATGCGAGCTCGCCGATGATGTATCTATCTGCGTCGACAGTTATGCAAAGCAGGGTTATGACATAGAAGATGTGCCTGAAGGACTTACTGCTAAAAAAATGGCTACCCAGGCTCAACATGGTATAATGATAGAAGATTTTGACTGCTACCTTAGTCTGTAAAGGAGACATAAAATGGAATATAAAAAAGTTTGCCTCATGTACAGACACGAAGATTACGCCGTTGACGGTATACGATCCGCGTTAGGTCTTGCTGTTGAAAATATGTATTCATACGGTGTTGTTATTGATAAAGAACTTCCTCTGCTGGATGATCTGACCAAAGAGAGCATAGAGATGCTTCGCGATATGGAAGGTGATGTTTTCACTACGGTGCAGGCTGATGTTGAAAAGAATGACTTCACGCCGATTACCATTGAAGAGCTTGGTGAAAAACTTCGTGAAATGACCCATATCATCCCCTACGGTGCCAAATAAACAACCTTAATAAATCGGGATTTTAAAGTTTTTGGATAAGTGCCATGGAAGTATATTCAATCATATAATTTTAAACCACCTTTCTCAATTTCTGGTTTTTTATTGCAGAAGTTTTGGAGTAAGGCACTAAGCAGGAGTTTTTTATGAAAATATTAAACATTTACAGATCAGAACCTGACGAGACAGTACAGAAGCTCGTAGAAATTGTTACCCGTGACAGAGAATCTGAAGATTTTGACCTTGCCGTCGACAGCCCCGACTATGATGGCCTGGTTGACAAGATATTTGAAGCTGACCAGACTATCTGCTGGTGGTAGGAACAGCAACCCAAGGTAACTAGGAGGCTGAAGATAACCTTGAAGGTTACCTTCAGCCTTATTTCATTATAGCGTTATGAATTTGAGGTCTCAGTTTTTGTATCCCTTCCTGACCACCACTCATATGTACTCTGTTGGTCAGTAAAACTACTGCTTTTTCCTTTTCAAAATCAATCCAGAAAGAAGTTCCGGTAAATCCCAGGTGCCCTCTGCTTCCCTCACTGAAAAATTTACCACTGCTGGAGTTTCCCTTTGTTACAGTATCAAAACCGCAGCTCCATCCTTTTTTATCAACCCGTTGCAGTAATAATCTCAGCAACTCTGAGCTGTAGGAGGGATGTTCCTCTCTTCCCTTAAACTGTTCCAGCAGATGTTCACAGAGAGATAAAACAGCAGGTGCCGTGCCAAACAATCCAGCATGTCCGGCCACACCACCCATTGCCCTGCAATTATCATCATGAACCTCTCCACAGAGCATCTGCCCGCTCCATATACACTTTTCCGTGAAAATGCATTGTCCAGTATGAAAATCCCTTTTTTGAGGGAAAAAGAGCTCTTTCTGCAGCTTAAGAGGGGCTATTATCTCTTTTTCCCAGAACAAATTCAGCCTTTCTCCTGATTTTTCCTCTATTAACAGCCCGAGTAAGATAAATCCGAGATCACTGTAGAGAGTATCCGTGCCCGGTGCAAAGCAGAGATTTTCACTCAAAATCCAGTTTTTAATTTTTCCTTTTTTATCACCCGGCAAACTCCTGTAAAGTTCCTCATAATAGGGTCGGTGAGCGGGCAGGCCGGATGAATGAGAGAGCAGATGAA
>JAFDME010000162.1 GCA_019306075.1 Deltaproteobacteria bacterium
TATGGTGTCCCCATACTTTCTGTATATAATTACTAGACCACATATATTAAAGGAGACGACCATGCTCAGCAAAGGGAAATCATATCAGGACCTGTACGATTCTTTTATCTGGCGTATCCCCGAGTTTTATAATATCGGCGTTGATATCTGTGATAAGCACGCCGGTAGAAAGAATCGGTTGGCATTAATTTATGAGAAAGAAGATGGCACTGTAGAGAATTACACCTTCGCAGATCTTAAGACACTCTCCAACCGTTTTTCCAATGGTCTGCGGGCAGCGGGTATGAAGCCCGGCGACCGCCTTGGTATACTGCTTCCCCAGAGTCCGGAAACAGCCATCTCTCATATCGCTGCATATAAAATCGGCGCTATTGCCCTGCCGTTATTCACCCTCTTTGGCACCGACGCACTGCTCTACAGACTGACAAACAGTGAAGCCAAATGTGTGGTAACCGACCGGGATAACCTGGATAAAATTCTCAAAATTCGCGAACAACTCCCCCACCTGCAGCATATCTTCGTGGTCGATTTCAAGACGGAACCGGGTATAAGTGATTTCCAGGATGCCATAAGAAAAGGGGCAGGTGCATTTACCCCGGTCAGGACACGGGCGGACGACCCGGCACTTATCATCTATACCTCTGGTACAACTGGACCTCCCAAGGGTGCGCTCCATGCACACCGGACACTGCTCGGGCATCTCCCCGGAGTGGAATTCCCCCATAATTTTTTCCCGCAGGAAAATGATCGTTTCTGGACTCCTGCCGACTGGGCCTGGATTGGTGGTTTACTCGATGTACTGCTTCCCAGCTGGCACCACGGGATGCCTGTTGTCGCCTATCGGGCGAGGAAATTCGACCCCGAGTTCGCCTTCCATCTCATTGCAAAACATAGAATCCGCAACGCATTTATCCCGCCCACAGCCCTGAAAATCATGCGCCAGGTAAAGGACCCCGCGGCACGCCATAATTTCTCTTTAAGAAGCGTGGGAAGCGGCGGTGAAACCCTTGGTACGGAGCTCCTGGAATGGGGCAAGCATACCCTGGGCATCGATATTAATGAATTTTACGGCCAGACCGAAGTCAATCTCGTCGTTGGCAACTGCGCTGATATTATGCCCGTCCAGCCGGGTTCAATGGGCAAGGCTGTTCCCGGCCATCAGGTAGAGATCATTGATGATGAAGGCAACCTCCTCCCACCGGATGAAACGGGCAATATTGCGGTTAAAAAAGGGGATCCGGTGATGTTTCTTGAATATTGGCGCAACCCTGAAGCCAGCCGGAAAAAATATATTGGGGAGTGGTGCCTGACCGGAGATATGGGGAAGAAGGACGGGGACGGATACCTCTGGTTTGTGGGCCGGGAAGATGACCTGATCACCAGCGGAGGCTACCGCATAGGCCCGGGCGAAATTGAAGACTGTCTTATCAAACATCCCGCAGTTGCCATGGCCGCGGTGGTGGGAGTCCCCGATGAAGTGCGCACTGAAATCATCAAGGCATTCATCGTTCTGAACAGAGACGCGAGTGCTGATCCGGAGTTGGAAAAAAATATCAGGGATTTTGTGCGCACAAACCTGGCAGCCCATGAATACCCGCGTCAGATCGAATTTGTGGATGACCTGCCCACCACCGCAACCGGTAAAATCATTCGCAAAGATCTGCGCCGAAGAGGCTGAGAAAAATATAAGGCAGAAAAAGGGGGCAGATTTATTTATTTTTGGGAATGGAGGGATCAGGTCTTGTAATTTCGATACGTCATCAGCAGCCCGTCCTGCAGGGTAATTTTGGGGCTCCAGCCCAGGCTGTTGATTCGTCCTGTGTCCAGAAGTTTTTCCGGTGTTCCGTCAGGTTTACTGCTGTCAAACAGTGTTTCGCCCTCGAATTTGACCACCCCTTTGATCATAGCTGCAGTCTCCGCTATTGTCTGATCCCGGCCAGTTCCGATGTTCAAAAAAGACGGACCCCCGGTGAAGAGCGACTGATCCAGCGCCATCACATGGGTGCAGGCGGCTGCCATATCGTCCACGTGAAGGAATTCCCGCCGGGCCTGCCCGGTACCCCAAAGAATCACTTTTGCAGAAGATCCACCTATAGCGTCTCGAATATCGTCGGGTATCAAGCCATGCAGTTCTTCGTCCTGCCTGATCCCCGCAAGATCTCCTTCCATTGCCAGCCTGGCCAGGTGATATTTGCGGATCATGGCCGGGATCACATGGGAGTTTTCCAGATGAAAGTTATCGCCGGGGCCATAGAGATTGGTCGGCATAACTGAGCGGTAGGCTGTTCCATGCTGACGGTTATATGATTCACACATCTTAATGCCGGCTATCTTTGCGATGGCGTACGGTTCGTTGGTCGGCTCCAGTTCACCGGTGAGGAGATACTCCTCTTTCATCGGCTGTGGAGCAAATTTGGGGTAGATGCAGGAACTCCCCAGGAAAAGAAGATGTTCTACACCCCGTCTGCAGGCTTCATGAATTACGTTGTTCTGAATCATCAGATTGGTATAGATGAAATCAGCGGGGTAGACATTGTTGGCATGAATGCCGCCCACCCTGGCTGCAGCCAGGACCACATAGTCAATCTGTTCATTTTTAAAGAAGTTATGGACTGCGGCCTGGCAGGTTAGATCGAGTTCGGCATGTGTTCTGGTGATGATTCTGCTGTATCCTTCAGCCCGCAGTTGCCGCACTATTGCAGCCCCCACCATTCCACGGTGTCCTGCGACATAGATGGATATGGAATTATTCATTGTGGCTGAGCACCTTATACCCTTCCCTCTTGCACAGATCATCGCGCCTGGCCTCTTCAAGATCCGTACTCATCATCTCTGATACCAGCTCATTGAAGCTGATAAGTGGCTTCCATCCCAGCTCTTTTTCAGCCTTTGAAGAATCCCCAAGGAGGCTTTCCACCTCGGTCGGCCGAAAATAACGGGGATCGACCCTTACCACAGTGTCCCCCGGTTTCATGGCGGATTCGGCTGGAGCCTGACCAATTGTCGCGGTTTCTTCAACTCCCCTGCCCTGCCAGTTAAGAGTGACCCCCAACTCGCCGGCGGCTGCATTGACAAAGTCACGGACAGAATGCTGTTCACCGGTTGCGATGGCAAAATCGTCAGGTTTGTCCTGCTGCAGCATCAGCCACTGCATTTCCACATAGTCCCTGGCATGACCCCAGTCCCGTTTAGCGTCCATATTACCGAGATAGATGCAATCCTGCGATCCCAGGAAGATATGAGCCAGGGCACGCGTGATTTTGCGGGTGACGAATGTTTCTCCTCGCAATGGGGATTCATGGTTAAAGAGGATACCGTTGCAGGCGTAAATGCCGTATGCTTCACGATAGTTCACCACGATCCAGTAGGAGTAGAGTTTTGCCACGGCATAGGGCGATCGCGGATAAAATGGGGTGGACTCTTTCTGTGGAACTTCCTGCACCTTGCCAAAAAGTTCCGAGGTTGACGCCTGATAGAATCGTGTCTTTTTGCTCAGGCCAAGGATACGGATTGCCTCAAGCAGTCTGAGGGTCCCAAGGGCATCAGAATTTGCTGTATATTCCGGTTCTTCAAAGGAGACCGCAACATGGGACTGGGCAGCCAGGTTATAGAGCTCATCCGGCTGAACTTTCTCAATAATATGAATGAGACTGGATGAGTCGGTGAGATCGCAATGGTGGAGGAAAAAACGTTTGTCTTTCGCATGGGGATCCTGGTAAAGATGGTCGATACGATCAGTGTTAAAAAGTGAGGATCTCCTTTTTATACCGTGCACCTCGTAGCCTTTGCCGAGGAGCAGTTCTGCCAGATAGGCCCCGTCCTGTCCGGTAATTCCGGTTATCAGTGCTTTTTTCATTGGTTTTTCCAGTAAGATTGTGAGGACGGGGTGAAGTCTTGAATTATGCGTTTTTGTGAGAAAAAACCATAGTTCAAGGCCTTACCCAAGGAAGCTTCCGTTAACAGTTGCAGCAAGATACCATATTCCTTGGGTGGAATGGCGGAATTTTTTAATTTTGATTATGTATTCGCCCTTTTTTTGATGTATTATTATAACAGCGAAATAAGGCTGATTGATACGTAAATGTGAATTTTTTGAGTATGAGAAGAAATATGGAAAAGAAAAATGCTTATCCCTGCAAAGGGTCAGGGAAAATAAAAGAGTGGACATTGTTCCATAAATTTCACTCTTTCATTGTCATATTCCTCTGCCTTCTCTTCACCTCCCCTTCTATCGCCGGCTCTATCCAGACCTGCGTTAATGATCAGGGGAAAACTATTTTCACCGATGTCGGATGCCCGACAGGCTTTACACTCAAAGGCAAGGAGAGAGCTGCAACAAAAATCACCAGAAGAGACATCTCCCCTGCCCCGGTCATTGAAAAACATGACACCATGGCCTGGCAAGATCATCAAATTTCTCTGGAAGGTATAGCCTCAAGCTGGCTCCTTACCGGAAGCGATGGTGGGGAAGATAAAATTCTGCATCCGCAGGTTGAGTTTACTGTTCATAACAGCAGCAATGAGAGTCTGGCCCGCATGAAAATCATCATCCTGTTCTACGATGAACACAACAGCCTTTTTGGCGACACATATATGTATACAAGGGAGATTGCTGCAGGAAAACATTCGCAAAAAATGTTTATGGCTCCTCATAAGGGATTTATTTACAGCGGTTATAATGAAGAAAAGATCACTGCAACCAACTTCAGAGTCGACATTTACGGCCGTTACCGCGGGGTTAAAGAGAAAATTGGTTCCCTGGATTTCTTTTCCAGAACAGTGCACAAAACAAACAGCGAATAATCGCTGATTTCAGCGCAAGTGGCAGAACAGCGCTCTAAAATAACTTACATACCATTTTAAAATAGCTGTATAATACTGTTTTTACACAACAACAAATTTTTTAGCTGAAATCAGCGCAAACGATGAACGGACGAACAGACACCACCCTCTCCTTCCTTAAAAAAAACATTCCACTGCCTCTGAGCATCATCCATAAGCGGATAGTCAAGGATATAATGCAACCCCCTCGACTCTCTCCTTTTTAGAGCGGCTTTAATTACCAGTTGAGCCACCAGGGTGATGTTTCTTAATTCGAGCATGTTGGGTGTTGCCTTATGTGTATCCAGGATCCCGGAAATTTCATCATGGATATGAACAATACGTTCTTTTGCCGTTTCAAGCCGTGATTTTTTGCGCACGATACCGACATAATTCCACATGATCCTGCGTATAATGTCCCAGTTATGGTTGATAACAATCTCTTCATCCAGGGTCTTCAACTCCCCTTCCCTCAAGGGTTCTGGAACTATCGGTGACATTTTTCTAATTTCTTCAACATTGTCTTTACAATAATTATACGCATTTTCCGAATAAACCAGTGCCTCAAGCAGCGAGTTACTCGCCAGTCTGTTGCCACCATGGAGACCTGTGCATGCTGACTCCCCAAGAGTAAAGAGGTTTTCAACAGTTGTCCTGCCACTCACGTCCGTCAATACACCTCCGCACAGGTAATGTGCAGCAGGGACAACAGGTATAGGTTCTTTTGTTATATCTATACCAAGGGAGAGACATTTACCGTATATTGCAGGGAACCTGCTTTTAAGAAAATCAGCGTTGCTGTGGGAAATATCGAGATAAACACAGTCATCACCGGTTTTTTTCATCTCTTCATCAATCGCCCTTGCTACCTTATCCCTCGTTGCAAGCTCCATCATCTCCGGGTCATAATCTTTCATGAATCTTTTTCCGGCACAATTTGTGAGGATAGCCCCCTCCCCTCTTACGGCCTCAGAAATAAGAAAATTTTTCGCGTTGAGATGATAAAGACATGTTGGATGAAACTGGACAAACTCCAGGTTGGCAACCTTGGCACCTGCCAAATACGCGAGAGCCACCCCATCTCCGGTGGCAATATCAGGATTACTGGTATAGAGGTATACCTTTCCGGCCCCCCCTGTGCAGAGCACTGTCACCTTAGCACAGAAAGGCACCGTTTTTCCTTTATCATCAAGCACATAGGCACCAGAGCAGCTCTTTAATGGATCCCCGCCTTCATCTTTAACCGGGGTAGTAATGAGCTCGGCGCAGGTGTGATTCTCAAAAACTGTTATATTTTTTTCACGGCGAACTCTGTCCACCAGAGCATTTTCAATCTCTTTCCCCGTGAGATCATAGGCGTGAGCCACCCTTCTCGCCGAATGTCCCCCCTCCTTCCCAAGGCTTAAAGACCCATCATCATTCTTCACAAAGTTGACTCCGATTTCAATCAACTCGGCAATTCTTTCTGGCCCATTCTCTACAACCATACGGACAACATCTTCATCGCACAACCCTGCACCCGAAACCAGTGTATCTTTAACATGATCCTCAAAGTTGTCTGTGCCACTGAGTACCGCGGCGACTCCCCCTTGAGCCAGATTAGTCGCTGTATCGACCTGCTCTTTTTTGGTTATTATATTAATCGTACCCAACCTGGCTGCCTTCATTGCGAACGAAAGTCCCGCAATCCCCGACCCGATTACCAGAAAATCTGATTCCATAATAGTCCCATGAGAAATGTTTCACGTGAAACAACCGACTGTTTAACAACTGGTTACAATGCCAAACTAAAGCATTATTATCCTAAAATGCAAGGATTGATTGGAGAATATTTGGAATCATAGAACAGTTTCAGGTAGTGTGGTTAAGAGCTGCCAGGTAAACAAACCATATTTATATAGACCGGGTTAATCGAATCCAGGGTCGATTACGGATAAAAGACAATTATTTTCACCACAGAGGACAGAGAAAGGCAAATAGAAATTCATCAGCCTAAATAAGAAAAAGGTAATGCTTTCGCTGTGTCCTCTGTGGTGCATTATCTGCTGTTTTTTTACTGTAAAAAAGAATTTTAGAGATATTTATTTAATTTTTATGTACTTTGCCTTCAGTGGAGAAACAATGATCCGAATTTTACAAATTTTTGCTGTTTTTAACCTTTCTATTAAGGTTTCTTAATAGCTGCTATTTCAGTAGTACTGGAAAGGACAGGATATATGGCCAGGCTTGGGAAGATTGTTGCAGTTGCAAATCAAAAAGGGGGAGTCGGAAAAACTACGACATCTATAAATCTTGCTGCAGCACTGGCACGAAAACGAAAAAAAATCTTGCTGGTTGATTCAGATCCGCAGGGAAACGCAACAAGTGGGGTAGGGGTCAACGCTGATTCAGAGCAAAACAATCACCTCTATCATCTCTATACCGGCACAGCCTCAGCAGATGAATCAGTCGTTAAGACCAGTATTAAAAATTTATCCCTTATTCCTTCAAATATAAACCTGGTTGCTGCTGAGCTCGAGTTAGTCTCTTTTGACAGAAGGGAGTATAAACTGAAGGAAATTCTCGATCCCCTTAGAGAAGAATATGATTTTGTTATAATCGATTGCCCGCCATCCCTGGGGTTATTGACACTTAATGCACTCACTTCCGCATCTTCTGTGCTGATACCAATGCAGTGTGAATATTTTGCCATGGAAGGTCTTGCAAGGTTGATCAGCAGCATCAGATCCGTAAAAAAGAGTTTTAACAACAGTCTCTATATTGAAGGACTGGTTCTCACAATGTTTGACAAGCGAAAC